>NZ_RZOL01000084.1:0-18247 GCF_004022985.1 Mesorhizobium sp. M7A.F.Ca.ET.027.02.1.1
CGGCCGCACCACAGCCGACCAGGATGCGGACATCGTTGCGGCGCAGCCTGAAGATGCCCGCCAGCCGCGATGCCAGCCCGGAGCCAACCTGCGTATAGCCGGCTTCCAGCCCGACCGAGGCGCCAAAACCGCTGGAGATCATCGTCTGGCCGGCGATGATGAAGGTGTCGGTCAGCGACATGCGCCCGCCATAGAGCGCATTGGCTTCGATCGGGTCGATCGGCGTGCGGAATTTCCGTATCCTGAGCCAGACCACCGTCAGCCCCAGCAGCATGCCGCCGATCGCCGGTATCAGCGCCTGCATCGGATTGGCGAGCGAGAACATGCCGGAAAGCCGGCCGCCTGGCTGAACGCCGAACAGCAGCCCGTGCAGGTCCTGCACGATCTGGCTCATCGCCGTGACCAATATGCCAGCCATCACGCCTACGACACCGGCGAGAACGACCACCACGATGCCGCGTGCCTCGAGCAGGGGCAACGACCTGATCAGCACCGCGCGCAGCCGGCGGGCGTAGACTTCGCTGTGGTTTCTGGAAAGCACCGGGGCGGCTCGCCGATATCGAAAGGCAGTGGAAAGCCAGCCTGATACGCCCGGCGGCACGGCATGGCAACCACAATGCCGACAGACACCACATTGGCGACAGCGGGCGCGATATCGATCGGCCGATGGACCGTTCAGGTCGGCATGGGCTCGCCGGCTTCATAGAGCACGAGGTTGCGCTCGCCTATGCCAAGCGCCGGCCAGCTCGCACGCCAGTCCGCAATGTGCGGCGAACGGAAATGCGCCTCGAGCGCCGTCCTGTCGCTCCAGACTTCCGTGACCCGGATGAGCCCGGCATCGAAAACATCCTGCGCATAGGAATATTCGAGACAGCCGGGCTCGGCGCGGCTGCCGGAAACCATGCGTTCCATAGCGGGCTTAGCTTCCTCCAATTTGTTTGGCGGCAGGCGGATGGTGCCGATGATCAGAAGCATGGGTTTTCCCCTTCTTTACAAGGCCGACCGGCACGGCGGCCTGCGCATGGTCGTTCGAACTAGCCAGTCTCCCACCCTCGCGCAAGCTTGGCGGGCTACCCTCACAGGGCTGTCGTGCGCTCGGCAGTCTATGGGGTTTGAGGACGATATGGCGATCAGCGAAAGCATTCAGCCCGGCGCGGTGGCCAAGAACGGCCGCGACGTCTTCTTCGCCATCGGCATCGTCATCATCCTGGCCGTCCTGTTTCTGCCGATTCCGGCCTTTCTCATCGACATCGGCCTCGCCTTCTCGATCGCGCTTTCGGTGCTGATCCTGATGGTGGCGCTGTGGATCCAGCGGCCTCTCGATTTCTCGTCGTTCCCGACCGTGCTGCTCATCGCCACCATGCTCAGGCTGTCGCTCAACATCGCCACCACGCGCATGATCCTGTCGCACGGCAATGAGGGCACGCATGCGGCCGGCTATGTCATCGCCGGCTTCTCCAAGCTGGTGATGGCCAGCGACTTCGTCATCGGCCTGATCGTCTTCATGATCCTGATCGTGGTGAACTTCATCGTCATCACCAAGGGCGCCACCCGTATCGCCGAAGTCGGCGCCCGCTTCACCCTCGATGCCATCCCCGGCAAGCAGATGTCGATCGACGCCGACCTCTCCGCCGGGATGATCGACGACAAGACCGCGCAGCTGCGCCGCCGTGAACTGGAAGAAGAAAGCTCCTTCTTCGGCTCGATGGACGGCGCCTCGAAGTTCGTGCGCGGCGACGCCATCGCCGGCCTCATCATCACCGCCATCAACATCGTCGGCGGCATTGCCATCGGCTACATCAGGCACGGCATGGGCATGGGCGAAGCCGCCGACGTGTTCATCAAGCTGTCGGTCGGCGACGGCCTCGTCACCCAGATCCCGGCACTGATCGTGTCGCTCGCCGCCGGCCTGCTCGTCTCCAAGGGCGGCACCCGCGGCTCGACCAACCAGGCGGTGTTCGGCCAGCTCGGTGCCCACCCGCGCGCCCTCTATGTCGCGGCATCGCTGCTGGTCCTGCTCGGCCTGATGCCCGGCCTGCCGCTGTTCCCGTTCTTTGCGCTCGCCGCCGGCATGGCCGGTCTCGGCTATGTCATCCCGATGCGCGCCAACCGCGCCGTCGCCGAAGCCGAGGCGATCAAGGACCAGGAAAAGGCGACCAAGGTCGAAGAGGAGAAGAACTCGGTCAAGGCTTCGCTCGCCACCGCCGAGATCGAGCTTTTGATCGGCAAGCAGCTGTCGACAAGGCTGCTGACGTCGCATCAGGAACTGGTTTTCCGCATGGGCAAGATGCGCAAAAAATTCGCCACCCAGTACGGCTTCGTCGTGCCGGAAGTGCGCGTCGCCGACGATTTCGCCATCCCGCCGAAGAGCTACCAGATCAAGGTGCACGGCACCGTGGTGGCCGAGTACCAGATGCGCGTCGGCGAGATCATGGTGCTGCTCGGCAACCGCGACATACCCGAGATACCGGGCGAGGAAATCCGCGAGCCGGCCTTCGGCATGCGCGCCTATTCCGTGGTCGAAGCCTTCGCCGAGGATTTGAAGCGCGAGAACTACACCTTCGCCGACAACATGTCGGTGCTGCTCACCCATCTCTCCGAGGTCATCCGCAACAACCTGCCGCAGCTTCTGTCCTACAAGGACATGAAGGCGCTGCTCGAACGCCAGGACCAGGAATACCGCAAGCTCGCCGACGAGATCTGCACCACGCACATCTCCTATCCCGGCCTGCAGGCGGTGTTGAAGCTGCTGCTGGCCGAGCGCGTCTCGATCCGCAATCTGCACCTGATCATCGAGGCGATCGCCGAGATCGCGCCGCATGTGCGCCGCACCGAGCAGATCGTCGAGCATGTCCGCATCCGCATGGCCCAGCAGATATGCGGCGACCTGTCCGAGGGCGGCGTGCTGAAAGTGCTTCGCCTCGGCAACCGCTGGGACCTCGCCTTCCACCAGAGCCTCAAGCGCGACGCCAAGGGCGAGGTGCGCGAATTCGACATCGACCCGCGTCAGCTCGAGGAGTTCGGCCAGGACGCCACCAAGGCGATCAAGAAATATCTGGAAGCCGGCGAGCGTTTCGTCCTCGTCACCGCGCCCGACGCCCGCCCCTATGTGCGCATGATCATCGAGCGCCTGTTCACCACTCTGCCGGTGCTCAGCCATGTCGAAATCGCCAAGGGCGTCGAGATCAAGGTGCTCGGAACCATATCGTGAGCGTGCTGTCGCAAGGCGTCGTCATCGCGGCGTTCCTCGCCTTCTGCCGCATCGGCGCCTGTTTCATGCTGATGCCGGGCCTGTCCAGCGCCCGCGTCCCGGTCCAGGTCAGGTTGTTCGTGGCGGTCGCCGCCACCGGCGGCCTGCTCGCCTTTCTGTGGGACAAGATCTTTCCTTTCGTCGACCCGCGCCCGCAGATCCTTGTGCCGATGATCATCTCGGAACTTCTGGTCGGCGGCCTGATCGGCGCCATGACCAGGCTCTACATGGAAGCCCTGCGCTTCATGGGCTCGGCCATCGCCATGCTGGTCGGTTATGGCGGGACCGGCGGACCGGCGATCGAGGAGCCCGAACCCCAGGCAGCCCTTGCCGCAATCATCTCGTTCTCGGCGCTGTTGATGCTGTTCGTCTTCGATTTCGACCACGAGATAATACGCGCGCTGGTTTCCTCCTACACGGTCGCGCCGGTCAACGTCTTCTTCAACCCGCAGGCCGCCCTCGTCGATGTCACCGACACGGTGTCGGACACGTTCTTCCTGGTCATCCGCCTCGGCAGCCCGTTCGTCGCCTATGCTATTCTCGTCAATCTGACGATCGGCTTCGTCAACAAGCTGACGCCGCAGATCCCGATCTATTTCATCTCCCAGCCCTTCATCATCGCCGGCGGCATGATCATCTTCTATTTCGCCGTCGGCACCATGCTGTCGCTGTTCGTCGACGGCTTCGTCGATCTGACATTGGCGAGATAGAAATGAGCACGCGCAAGGACCGCCTCAAGAAGCTGGTCAAGGTTCAGGAACAGCTGAAGGCGCTGCACGAAACCCGCCACGCCACCTTCCTTGCGGCGGCCAGTGCCGCCGAGGCCGAGGCCAAGGAACTGGTCGGCCATTTCGACCAGGCCGATTCGCTCTCCGCCCTGTTTCCCGATCTCTACCATCGCCGCATTGCCCAGGCGGTCGTGCGCCAGGAAGCGAACCTGGCGAGCGCCAGGCAGGAAGCCAGCCTCATCGCCGCGGCGTCCGCCCGCACCAATATGGTCGAGCGCGCCTACAAGGACGTACGCAGCCGCGACGAACGCGAACGCTCCGACCGCGAGCGGCTGGACCTGATCACGCAGAAGCGGACGCAGGAGTAGCTGGGAGGATTGCGTGGCGCGAAGCGGACCCTCCAAGGTTCGGCTTTCCCGTAAACGCTTTACAGCCCGGTTTGGTAGCGCTACCGTTTCGGCCTAGCGTGAGCCTGGGAGGAGCCAGGGCTGTCGCTAGCGGAAGCGTTGTTCCTTCGACGACGTCGCGGGAATTTGTTGGGAGGATCGATGGCGTCTGTCGCAATTGGCGAAGTTTATAAATCATTCGGCGCTGTCGAGATCCTGCACGGGGTCAGCGTGAACATCGAGGACGGCGAGTTCGTCACTCTGGTCGGACCGTCGGGCTGCGGAAAATCAACCCTCCTCAGAATGATCGCCGGCCTGGAAAAGATTTCACGCGGCCAGATCGCGATTGGCGAACGTGTCGTCAACAACGTTGCGCCCAAGGAGCGCGACGTCGCCATGGTCTTCCAGAACTATGCGCTCTACCCACACATGACCGTTGCCGAGAACATGGCGTTCTCGCTGATGCTCAAAGGAGTTTCCAAGCCGGAGAGCGATGCCGGCGTGCGCCGCGCGGCCGAAATCCTTGGGCTGGTGCCGTTGCTGGCTCGCTATCCTCGGCAGCTTTCCGGCGGCCAACGCCAGCGCGTCGCAATGGGCCGCGCGATCGTTCGTGATCCGGCGGTCTTTCTCTTCGACGAACCGCTGTCCAATCTCGACGCCAAACTCAGGGTGCAGATGCGCGCCGAGATCAAGGAACTGCACCAGCGCCTCAAGACCACGACAGTCTACGTCACTCACGATCAAATCGAAGCCATGACCATGGCTGACAAGATCGTGGTCATGCATGACGGCATCGTCGAGCAGATAGGGCCGCCGCTGGAACTCTATGACCGGCCGAACAATCTTTTTGTCGCCAGCTTTATCGGCTCGCCGGCCATGAATTTGCTGAGGGGCGAGATCGCTACCGACGGCTCACCCTCGTTCCGCGGCGCCGGGGGGATTTCGGTCCCGTTGGCCTCGGCACTTTCCATCCGCAATGGCGAGCCTGTGGTGCTGGGAATAAGGCCCGAGCATTTGCGGCTGTCCGACGACCAGGGCATTCCGGTCACCGTCGCGGTGGTTGAACCAACCGGGTCCGAAGTGCAGCTCATCGGCCGGACAGCCGGCGGCGAAGAGATCGTCGCGAATTTCCGGGAACGACATTCCTTTACGCCGGGCGAAACCATCCGGCTTACGGCCGAGCCCAGCCTTATCCATCTCTTTCACGCAGAAACCGGACAGAGATTCCAGACACGTATCGATCAGTAGGACCACAGGCAAGGACAACAACAGGAGGAAACGAGCATGAAGTTCACCAGACGCGACGTGATCCGCACCACCGCCGGCGCGGCGGCGGGTGCCTTGGGAAGTCGGTTCATCAGCTCTCCGGCCCTTGCCCAGGACGGACTGAAATACAAACCCGAGGATGGCGCCAAGCTTAGACTGCTGCGCTGGTCGCCCTTCGTCCAGGGCGATGAGGACCAATGGCTGGCCAACACCAAACGCTTCACCGAGGCGACAGGTGTCGAGGTTCGCGTCGACAAGGAAAGCTGGGAGGACATTCGTCCCAAGGCGGCGGTCGCAGCAAATGTCGGGTCCGGCCCCGACCTGATGTTCGTCTGGTTCGATGACCCGCACCAATATCCCGACAAGCTGCACGACGTGAGCGAACTGGGCGAGTATCTCGGCTCGAAATATGGCGGCTGGCACGAGGGACCTAAGCAATATGCGACACGCGACGGGAAGTTCGTCGGCCTGCCCCTGGCCACGATCGGCAATGCCATCGTCTATCGGGAAAGCTGGGTGAAAGAGGCCGGCTTTTCGGAGTTTCCCAAGGACACGAAAGGCTTCCTGGAACTTTGCAAGGCCTTGCAAGCGAAGGGACATCCTGCCGGCTTCACGCATGGCCATGGCGTCGGTGACGGCAACAACTATGCTCATTGGCTGCTGTGGAGCCATGGCGGCCAGATGGTCGACGAGAGTGGCAAGGTAACGATCAACAGCCCCGAGACCCTCAAGGCGATCGAATACGCGCAGGAACTCTACAAGACCTTCATTCCAGGCACCGAAAGCTGGCTCGACGTCAACAACAACCGCGCCTTCCTGGCCGGCGAACTGGGGGTGATCGCCAATGGAATTTCTGCCTACAACACGGCCAAGATCAACAAGGACAAAGATCCAAAGCTGGCTGAAATCGCCAAGGACATACGCACGACCAACCTGCCCATCGGTCCTGTCGGCAAATCCGTCGAATTGTTCCAGGTGACCACGGCTGTCATCTTCAATTACACGCCCTACCCTAACGCGGCTAAGGCGTATTTGCAGTTCATGTTCGAGGAACCGCAAATGAAGGACTGGATCACCTCCTCGGCCGGATATTGCTGCCAGACACTGAAGGCATTCGACAACAACCCCGTGTGGACTGCCGATCCCAACAACGCCGCTTACGCCAAGGCTTCGGCTACTCTGCGGCCTAACGGCTATGCCGGGCCGCTCGGCTATGCCTCGGCGGCAACCATGGCCGACTACGTGCTGGTCGACATGTTCGCCAAAGCGGTGACCGGCCAGGCCACGCCGCAAGAGGCAATGGAAGAGGCCGAGAAGCGGGCAAATCGCTATTATCGCGTTTGAGCCGGCTCAGCCGGGCAGCGCGGCTGCCCGGCTGGCTTCGGATTGCGTCGCGGCCGATCCGGCCTATCAATGAGACCTCAGCAGGAGCCAACCCATGGCCGTGCCGTCAGCTGCTATCCAGCCGCGACCTTCGATCTTCTCACGGATTCTGTCGCGCTGGAGCGAAAGCAGGAACGCACTTGGCTTCGGCTTCATGCTTCCGGCGGCTGCACTGCTGCTTGTCTTCCTGACCTATCCGCTGGGGCTCGGCGTCTGGCTCGGCTTCACCGATGCCCGCATCGGCCGCCCCGGCATCTTCATCGGCGTCGAAAACTATGAATATCTGTGGAGCGACGCCGTCTTCTGGCTCTCCGTCTTCAACACCTTGCTCTACACGATCAGCGCCTCGATCCTGAAATTCGCGCTCGGCCTCTGGCTGGCGCTCATCCTCAACCAGAACCTTCCCTTCAAATCGTTCTTCCGCGCGATTGTCCTGCTGCCGTGGGTGGTGCCGACGGTGCTCTCGGCCATCGCCTTCTGGTGGATCTACGATTCGCAGTTCTCCATCCTGTCGTGGGCTCTCATGGAAATGGGACTGATCGATCACCGCATCAATTTCCTTGGCGATCCGGAGAACGCGCGCGCCTCGGTGATCGCTGCCAATGTCTGGCGCGGCATTCCTTTCGTGGCCATCACGCTGCTGGCCGGCCTGCAGACGATTCCCCAATCGCTTTACGAGGCCGCGACGCTCGACGGCGCCAGCCGTTGGCAGTTGTTCCGCTATGTGACGCTGCCGCTGCTGACGCCGATCATCGCCATCACCATGACCTTTTCGGTCCTGTTCACCTTCACCGATTTCCAGTTGATCTATGTGCTGACTCGCGGCGGACCGGTGAATGCCACCCATCTGATGGCGACGCTCTCGTTCCAGCGCGGCATTTCCGGCGGCCAGCTTGGCGAGGGAGCCGCGATCGCGGTGGCGATGATCCCGTTCCTGCTAGCGGCGATCCTTTTCAGCTATTTCGGGCTGCAACGTCGTAAATGGCAGCAGGGCGGTGGAGACTGACATGGCCGCGATCGAAACGAACAATCGTCCGAACACGGATGAAGGCGGCATGGGCTATCTCCAGAGCCTGCCCCGGCGCGTGGTCACCGTTTATCTGCCGCTCCTGATATTCGTCATCGTGCTGCTGTTCCCGTTCTACTGGATGACGATCACGGCGGTGAAACCCAATCTCGAGATGACGGATTATGCCAATTTCAACCCGTTCTGGGTCGTCCATCCGACGCTCGAGCATATTCGGTATCTGCTCTTCGACACGTCCTATCCGGGTTGGCTTCTCAACACGATCATCATCTCGACCGCCTCAACTTTCCTGTCGCTGCTGGCAGCGGTGTTCGCTGCCTATGCGATCGAGCGCTTGAGGTTTTCCGGGGCGCGGCAGGTCGGCTTGGCGATCTTCCTGGCCTATCTCGTGCCGCCCTCGATTCTGTTCATTCCACTGTCGGTAATGGTGTTCAACCTCGGCCTTTACGATACGCCGTTCGCACTGATCCTCACCTATCCGACCTTCCTCATTCCATTCTGCACGTGGCTCTTGATGGGCTACTTCCGCTCGATCCCTTTCGAACTGGAAGAATGCGCGCTGATCGACGGCGCGAGCCGCTGGCAAATCCTGACCAAGATAGTTCTGCCGCTGTCGGTGCCCGGTCTGATCTCCGCCGGCATCTTCGCTTTCACCCTGTCATGGAACGAATTCATCTACGCCTTGACCTTTATCCAGTCGTCCGAAAACAAGACCGTGCCGGTCGGCGTGCTTACCGAGCTCGTACGTTCGGACGTCTATGAATGGGGAGCCCTGATGGCAGGCGCGCTGATCGGCTCCCTGCCGGTGGTGGTGCTCTATTCATTCTTTGTCGAACACTACGTCTCCTCGATGACGGGGGCGGTCAAGGAGTGAAGCTGAGGCGGAAATCCCACCCTCGGCGCAAAGCCGGCAGCTTCGATCCGATCCCCGCACTCCGCTCCCTCCCCGCAAGCCTGCCACAAGCTTGTTGAGGCATGGTCTGGTCAGGGAAAACCGGTAAAAGGCGGACTTTCTTGGCGATTTCTCCACCCAGCGACATCGTTATGGATGTGGCCCGAGCCGCCGACCCGGCGGATATCGAGACCGCCCGCGCCGCGCTGGCAAAGCGGGCCGGCGGCGCTGCGGGCACGTTTTCACTCGACACCGCCGCTTCGGTCGATGCCGGCTCGATCCTGTCGCGCGCCACCGCCGACAAGGCCGCCGCTGCAACCGACCCGGCCAACAAATTCAAGAAGTTCGAGGCGATGGTGCTGCAGACCTTCATCCAGAACATGCTGCCAAAGGACACCGAGGGCGTCTACGGCAAGGGCTTGGCTGGCGACATGTGGAAATCGCAGCTTGCCGAGCGGGTGGCCGACGTGATGGCCGAACGCGGCGGCATCGGCATCGCCAAGTCGATGCTTGCCGACCACTATCTCGAAGGCAAGCGCGTGGTTCCGGTCGGTCCGGTCTCGGGCGGGTTGGAAAAGACCGAGATCGACCAGCAAAACAGCCTGTCGACCTCGCTGGTCCACCAATTGCAGCGCAAGGCTGCGGGGTCGATGACCGGTGACGAGACGACCATAAAAACAAACATCAAGATCTAAACTGGGAAACGCCATGGCCGACTTTTCAGAATCCACCCCCAATCTGCCAGCACGCACGACCGCGTCGGAAGCGCCGATCCCGTTCGCGCGGCCCGGCAACCTCGCCGCCATCATCGGTCGCATCGAGGAAGTGGTCGAGGAAGAGACCGCCGGCATCCGCAACGCGACCAACTATGATCTCAAGGCATCGAACGCCCGCAAGAGCCGCTACCTCTACGAGTTGACGCGCGCCATGAAGGGCGGCAGCGAAGCCGAATTCCTCGAACAGCACCGCGAGGGCCTGACCCGGCTGCGCCAGAAGCTGGCGAAGAACGAAGCGGCGATCCTGGCGCATCTCAGCGCGGTCAACGAAGTCGCCAGCCTGCTGCGGCACGCCATCCAGCGCGCCGAGACCGACGGCACCTACTCCGCCGGCGAGTTCGGCTGGATGAAGGCATGATGCCGAACACGAGCGACACTTGGGAGATACTGCCGAAGCAACGGCGCAGTGCCGCGTCGCCTTCACAAGGGACTGATCAAGGGACTGACAAGAGCCGATGATCAAGGTCATCGCCATCGCCGTCTGGATCTGCGCAGCAACTCTCGGCGCAGTATTCTATTCGTTTCAGGCGGCCGGAGAGCGCGGTGTCGGCGAAACGCCGAAGCCGATGCTGGGCGGTCTCGACTACGTCAAGACCGACATCATTTCGGTGCCGCTGATCCGCGATTCTGAGATCGGCGGCTATTTCCTGACCAAGCTCGTCTACACCGTCGAACCCGAGCAGATAAAGAAGCTGTCCATTCCGGCCGAAGCGCTGATCACCGATCAGGTCTATTCCTACCTCTATTCCAATCCGCAGATCGACTTCACCAACAAGGCGACGATCGATCTCGATGCCTTCCGCGCCGCAATCCGCGATACCGTCAACGCGCGTGTCGGCGCGCCCTTGGTGCATGAGGTTCTGATCGACCAGGTCAATTTCCTGTCGAAGGACGAAATCCGCGACAACTGGCTGCGCCGCAAGAAAAGTGAGACGGCGAGCGAAATGACCAAGGCGTTCAAGGAACACTGAGTTGCCCCGGCTCGGAGTCCCGGCCTCACCGGGGCTCACCTGCCGCGACGGCAGGAACCAACCGCCCGAATTCGCGTTGACGTAAACGTCAACCCAAAGCTATATGCGGCAGCGACCGTGATCGCGAAACCGCGGCATGGGCTTCGGCTGGATCGAAGCGCCGTTGCGAGACAGATGCAACCAGACAAGGAGAACAGCGTGAGCGTTCAGGAGATTGCCGAGAAGATCAAGTCGCGGGTGGCCAGCAGCGGGTTCGATCGTTCCGTGAAATTCGACACCGGCAGCGACGGCGTCATCGTTATCGACGGCGCAACCGTCTCGAACACCGATGCACCCACCGACTGCACCATCAAGCTCTCGCTCGACGATCTGGATTCGCTGATCGCTGGCGACCTGAACCCGACGATGGCGTTCATGACCGGCAAGATAAAGGTCGAAGGCGACATGACCGTCGCCATGGCGCTCAGCCAGCTGATTGGCTGAAGGCATCCAGCCGCCTAAGGCGGCACCCACCAAGCGCAAAAAAACGCCGCCTTTTCGGGCGGCGTTTTTGCATGAAATGCTGCCGGCTTCGTGTCAGGCCGCCGATATCAGTTCCTGCGCCTTCAGCTTGCGGCCGGCCGCCTTCAGCGTGCCGTGCACGCCGTCAAGCGCGCCTTCCACCAGTTCCAGCGCCAGCAGGCGGTGCCGCTCATAGGGTCCTGGCATGGCAAGTGAACCGGTCTTCTCGGCCGAGAAGCCGAAGCGCGCGTAATAGGGCGCATCGCCGACCAAAAGGATAGCGGCATGGCCGAGACGCGCCGCTTCGGCGATGGCATGGCGCATCAGCGCCGAGCCGATGCCGGCATTCTTGAGCGACGGGTCGACGGCAAGCGGGCCAAGCAGCAGCACGGCCGCACCGCCCTCGCCCAGCCTGACATCCCACAGCCGCACGGTGCCGGCCACGCCGCCCGAAGCATCGCGGGCGACGAAGGCCAGGCCTTCCGAGGGCCGCCGGCCACGCCGCAGCTTCTCCGACGACTTTTTCCTGCGCTTCGGCCCCATGGCCCGATCGAGCAACGCCTCGCGCGCCGCAACATCGGCGGCGGTTTCGGCGACCATCACAGAGGCCGGTGCGTGGCCCCCAATTTCAACTGGCATTTTCATTTCAACTGACATTTCCATTTCCGCAATCCCTGGCGAGCGGAGATCTGTTCCACAGGCGAGCCCGGGTGGACGACACGCGCCCACCGGGGATGATCTGATCGGCTCTCTCAGCGCATTTTTAGGCGAAGTTGTGTCCGGTTCGCCGTCCGAAAATGCGCTGAGGAAGCGCCGTCAGATCACGTAGGATCGGAGAGGCTCGAAGCCGTTGAAGGCGACCGCCGAGTAGGTGGTCGTGTAGGCGCCGGTGCCTTCGATCAGCACCTCGTCGCCGATGGTCAGCGACAAAGGCAGCGGATAGGGCGTCTTCTCGTACATCACGTCGGCCGAATCGCAGGTCGGGCCGGCGAGCACGCAAGGTGCGGTCTCCGTGCCGTCATGCGGCGTGACGATCGGGTAGCGGATCGCCTCGTCCATCGTCTCGGCAAGACCGCCGAACTTGCCGATGTCGAGGAACACCCAGCGCACATTGTCGTTGGCCGCTTTCTTCGAGATCAGCACGACTTCCGACTTGATGACGCCGGCATTGCCGACCATGCCACGGCCCGGCTCGATGATGGTCTCGGGAAGCGCATTGCCGAAATGCTTGCGCAGCGCCGAGAAGATCGCCTGGCCATAGGCCTGGGCGGCTGGCACGTCACGCAGATAGCGCGTCGGGAAACCACCGCCCATATTGACCATCTTCAAGACGATGCCTTCCTCGGCGAGCGTCGCGAACACCACCTTGGCGTCGGCCAGCGCACGGTCCCAGGCGGTCAGGTCGGTCTGCTGCGAGCCGACATGGAACGACACGCCATAGGCGTCGAGGCCGAGCCCCTTGGCATGGCGCAGCACGTCGACGGCCATCGCTGGCACGCAGCCGAACTTGCGCGACAGCGGCCATTCAGCGCCCTCGCCATCGGTCAGCACGCGGCAGAACACGCGCGCGCCTGGAGCGACGCGGGCGATCTTCTCGACCTCTTCGACGCAATCGACGGCGAACAGGCGGATGCCGAGCTGGTAGGCGCGTGCGATGTCACGCTCCTTCTTGATGGTGTTGCCGAAGGAGATGCGGTCCGCCGGCGCGCCGGCGTCCATCGCCATCTCGACTTCGGCAACGGAAGCGGTGTCGAAGGACGAGCCCATCGCAGCAAGCAGGCGCAGGATTTCCGGTGCCGGGTTTGCTTTCACCGCATAGTAGATCTTGGAATCGGGCAGCGCCTTCTCGAAGGCGCGGAAATTGTCGCGCACGACATCGAGGTCGACGACGAGGCAGGGGCCGGACGGACGTCGGGTGGCGAGGAAGTCAAGGATGCGCTGGGTGGCCATCGGGGTCTCTCCATCAGCGCCTTTCGGCGCGCAATAAGGCTGCGGGACGCGGGCTGTCAGCCTCGCGAACACGCGGTGGACAAAGGCGGGACGGATATCCATGGAACCAGCCGGTGGAGACCCCGGAACCATGAAGCGCCGTCTCGCGGCGGTGAACCTTGGCCTTGCCCGGCCTTGGTTCGCTTTGTCTGCCTTGGCTTGGATGGGAGACCCGTCCGCACTGCCGGCAATGAAGGTGTGCCTCTTCAGTAACCCCGGTTTTTGGACAACCGGCAGAACACCAGAAAGGCCCGCACCGTCGTTGCTTCAAGGTGTCCTCGGGCTGGCGGTTGGCCGCTAGACCGACTGGAGGGGTTGGCTCCAGTTACCTTACCGATTTCCCTCACCATTCGAGGATCGGCGGACACCCACAGGCACGTGCGACTTTGGGCAAGCGCGATATAAGGGCGAAGACTTTCACAATCAATAAAAATCGTATCGCAGGTTGTAAAATTTCTGGCGTCGAACAATGTTGCGGCAACCGTATCCGGATATCGAACGATGACAGGCACGCACGGCCCTCTCAACGCCTTTCTCGATCTTCGCCGGATGCCGGTGGCACATGCCCAGCTAGGCCCGCTGGCCGGCCTGCGGCTGGCCGTCAAGGACATCTACGACGTCGCCGGCTACCGCACCGGTTGCGGCAATTTGCAAAAATTCGCCGAAAGCCACGCGGCCTCGCGCACCGCACCCGCCGTGCAGATGATCCTCGATGCCGGCGCACGCTTCGTCGGCAAGACGCAGACCGACGAGCTTGCCTTCGCGCTGTTCGGCCAGAATGCGCATTTCTCGTTTCCGGTGAACCCGGCGGCACCCGACCGCGTCACCGGCGGCTCCTCATCGGGGGCGGCGGCGGCGGTGGCGGGCAGGCTGGCCGATATCGCCACCGGCTCAGACACCGGCGGCTCGATCCGCGCCCCGGCGAGCTTTTGCGGACTGATCGGGCTGCGCACCACGCATGGCCGCATTCCGCTCGACGGCACGATGAAGCTGGCGCCGAGCCTCGACACGTTCGGCTGGTTCGCCGACGACATCGAGACCTACGAGACCGTCGGCAAGCTGCTGCTCGGCCGCGATCCGCACCAGCACGTGTTGGACCGGCCGCTGGCGCTGGATTGGCTGGATGGATTGGTCGCCCGCCCGGCGCTGGCCGAATATGCCGGAATGAAGGGGCTGGCGGGCGCGGTCTTCGGCGTGCCGGCGACGCCGGCAATCCGCTTCTCCTCATCTCCCGATGAACTCTATTGGTGCTTTCGCCGGGTGCAGGCCAGGGAGGCCTGGGCGGTGCATGGCGAATGGATCACCAGCGGCGAGCGCGGCCTCGGCCCCGGTGTCGAGGAGCGTTTCGGCTTTGGCCGTGCCGTCGATGACAGGACAGCCCAGGCCGAGAAGGTGCGACGTCTGACCTTTCGCGGCGAACTGAACGCCCTGCTCGGCAGGAACGGCTTCCTTGTCCTGCCGACCGTGCCTGGTCCGGCGCCTTACGTGGACAGCACGCCGGAGCAGTTCCAGGCCTATCGCGAACGGGCGCTCCAACTTCTGTGCCTGGCCGGCCTGTCCGGTTTTCCACAGATCACACTGCCGGTCGGCTCGGTCGCCGGCGCCCCGTTCGGCCTGTCGCTGCTTGGCCCTTCCGGCAGCGACATTGCCCTGATACGGCTCGGCCGGAAACTTCTCGACGCGGCACGAAAGGCCTGACCATGGACACACTGACGCGCATGCGTGCCTTCATCGACGTGGTCGAGGCCGAGGGCTTTTCGGCGGCGGCGCGCAAGATCGGCCGTTCCAAGGCCTTGCTGTCGAAATATGTGCGCGAGCTGGAGGACGAACTCGGCGCTTTGCTGCTCAACCGCACCACGCGCCAGTTCTCGATGACCGAGGCCGGCCACACCTATTACCGGCGCGCCTCGGAGATCGTGCGCGAGGTCGACAGCCTGGCCGACGCGGTGCGTGAATCCTCCGGCGACGTGCGCGGCCGGATCAAGCTGTCGGCGCCGCGCACCTTCGCCGACGCGCCGATCGGCCAGTCGCTGATCGACTTCGCCAAGCAGCATCCCGACATCGTGCTCGACATCCAGCTCGACGACCGCTTCGTCGATCTGGTCGAGGAGGGCTTCGATCTTGCGGTGCGCATCTCGCGGCTGGAGAACTCGTCGCTGATCGCCAGGCGGCTGGCGCCGTTTTCGATAAAGCTCTGCGCCTCCCCCGAACTGATCGCCAGGCATGGCATGCCGACAAGGCCGCAGGATCTCAGCCGCATGCCTTGCATCGTCGACACCAATGGCCGCGGACTGAACAACTGGCCGTTCAAGGGCGACAATGGCGATCCGGTGAGCGTTTCGGTGTCTGGTCCGGTCGAGGTCAACAGCCCGATGACGGCGAGAGCCGCGGCCGTGGCGGGCCTCGGATTTACCGTCCTGCCGGATTTCATCGCCGCGCCCGACCTCGCGAGCGGCCGGCTGGTGGCGGTGATGGATGACCGTATCCTGTCGGGCGGCGGCATCTTCGCCGTCTACCCGCACCGCCGCTATCTGCCGGCGAAAGTCCGCGTCTTCGTCGACTTTTTGGTGCAGTGGTTCAGGACGCGCGAGGCTGGCTGACCGGCGTCGATAGTCTCATGGTTCCAATTTCGCCCCCTTTCTGGTAACTCTCGGCAACTCTTCCGAGGCCTATGGACCGAGAATGCACCTGAAACGGCACGCAATCATGCTGGCTTCGGCCTTGGCGGCTACTTTTGCCGCCACTGGACCGGCTTACGTGCATCCGCATGTCTTCGCCGAGGCCCGCCTCGATGTGATTCTCTCCCCGGATCACCAAAGCGTGAAGGCTCTGCGTCATCTCTGGCGCTTCGACGATCTGTTTTCCTCGACCGTGATGATGGAGTTCGACAAGAACTCCGACCTGAAGCTCGACGACAAGGAGCTGAAGGAGGTCGCCGACACCGTTCATGCCTCGCTGGCCGAGTTCAATTACTTCCAGCTCGTCACCGTTGACGGCAAGGACGTGGCGATGACGCCGCCGCCGCATCTGATGGCCAATTTCGACAACGATCAGCTGATCATCCTTTTCGAGTCCGAACCGAAGGTGCCGATCAAGCTCCACGGCAAGATCGATATCGGCGTCTACGATCCGACATTCTACACGGCGATCGACTTCACCGAGGACTCCAACATCACGGTTGAAGGCCTGCCCTCGAACTGCACCAGCAAGGTGGTCCGTCCGGATCCGGACGAGGCTATCAAGGAAAACCAGAAGACCCTCACCGATGCCTTTTTCAACGATCCGACCGGCACCGATATGAGCAAGATCTTCGCCACCAAGCTCGAACTGGCCTGTCAGCCAGAAGGATGAAGCCGGTGACGAAACCGTCCCTGCGTTTGGCATTCGGCCTGTTGGCCCTCACTGTCGCCATGATGCATTTCGCCGACGCCGCTCATGCCCAGAGTTCGCTCGGCATCGGCGTCAATGACGGCATGGCGCCCACCACCGGCCCGTTCGCCCATATCCTGATGTGGATCAATCTCAGGCAGCAGGAATTCTACCGCGCGCTGGCAACGGCGATGAAGGCGATGCGCCAGGACGGCAGCAAGATCTGGATACTCGTCGGCCTGTCCTTCGCCTACGGTATTTTCCATGCCGCCGGCCCCGGCCACGGCAAGGCGGTGATCTCGTCCTACATGGTGGCCAATGAGGTGGCGTTGCGGCGCGGCATCCTCTTGTCCTTCGTCTCGGCGCTGCTGCAGGGCCTGACCGCGATCGCGGTGATGGGGGTCGCCTATTTCGTCCTGCGCGGCACCTCCGTCTCGATGACGGACGCGGCCTGGTTCATGGAGATCATGAGCTTTGTCTTCGTCACCCTGTTCGGCGCCTGGCTGCTGTGGCGCAAACTCGGCCCCGCCGTCCTGCGTCTGTTCGGCAAGGGCCCGGCCTACAGCCTGTCGGCGGCTCATGCCGGCCATTCTCACGCCGGTCATTCTCATGGGGGTCATTCTCATGGGGGCCATTCGCACGGCGCGCATTCGCATGCCGGTCACTCCCATGCAGCTCACAGCCATTCGGCGCATGCTCATTCGCACGCGCTACACGCGCATGACCATGTGCACGGCCCTTCGCACGATCATCACGATCATGCCAAACACGATCACGCTCATCACGATCACGCGGCCGGCGAAGTCTGCGATACCTGCGGCCATTCGCACGCACCCGATCCGGCGCTGCTGTCGGGCGACCGCTTCGACTGGCGCACGGCGTGGACGGCGGTGGCGGCGGTCGGCATCCGCCCCTGCTCCGGCGCCCTGATCGTGCTGAGCTTCGCCCTGCTCAACGGGCTCTGGCTCGGCGGCCTGCTGTCGGTGCTGGCGATGTCGCTTGGCACGGCCATCACCGTTTCGGCACTGGCGACACTGGCGGTGACCGCCAAGAACTGGGCGGTGTATTTCGCCGGCGACGGCCGCATGGGCAACCGCATCCACTCGATCGTCGAGATCGGCGGCGCGGCGTTTGTGTTCCTGTTCGGACTGCTGCTGCTGTCGGCGAGTTTGGCGAGCGGCGGATAGGCCGGCGCCACGAGGTTCGGAGTTTAACCCGCGATCTTGCCGCCTAGCTCATCCTCGATGTGAGCGCGGATGATCTCGTCAAAACTCTTTTCGGCGCTGAAGCCGAGCTCCTGTGACCGCTTTGCCTCGAAGCGCGTCGGCCAGCCCTTGACGATCGCCCAGATCGTGTCATCCGGAACCTCGCGGATCAGGCTTACCGCCTTCGGCCCGGCGATGCGTTCCAGCGCCTCGATCTGCTCGCCGACGGTGACGGCGACGCCAGGCATCGTCAGATTGCGGCGTGGCCCGACAGCGCTGCCGTCGATCCCTGCCGCATGGATCAGGAAGTTCACCGCCGAGCGCGGGCTGGCATGCGTGTGCACGACCGAGCGCGGCACCGGCAGGATCGCTTCGTGGCCGCTCAACGGCTCGCGGATGATGCCGGAGAAGAAGCCGGACGCCGCCTTGTTCGGCTTGCCCGGCCGCACGCAGATCGTCGGCAGCCGGATGCCGATACCGTCGAAGAAGCCGCGCCTGGTATAG
>NZ_RZOL01000850.1:0-818 GCF_004022985.1 Mesorhizobium sp. M7A.F.Ca.ET.027.02.1.1
ATGCCATGTAGATTACCGTGCCGGGCTTCCATGGCCCCTCCCGATCGAACCGCGTCATCAACGCTTTGCCCTACAACGCCCCCGCAAAGCCGATTGAGCGTTTATTCGGTGACTTGGAGACGCGCTATTTCAGCACGGCGCGCGGCCACAGACGAGCGAAGCCTGCAAGTCGTTGCTGATGAGCCGAAGAAGGTTCAGCAGGCCGGGATGTTATGCACTGCGTATTCCAATGATTCCGAAATAGTAATTCCGAGACTGGAGTGCACCCACGAGCAGGCTCTTGCCTGCCCCATTTGCCGAGCGCCTAGCTGTGGTTCTTTCTGATGCTCAAAATGGGTCCGCCGCCCGCGTAGTCGCTAGCGCAGCCGATTTGGGAGCGGCTTCGGTGCTTACAAACGCGCCGAGGCCAGATGCGCGATCTGAGCGCCTATTTCGTACCAGGCTTCCCGGGCGCGGATGAAGGGAATTTCGACTAGGTCCGATGACGGCAACGGCAGTTGCGCCTCACTTTGCTCGCCAAGGATCAGCAGGGCGAGCTCACGGCCGAACACCGTGCCTGGCGAGATGCCACGACCATTGTAGCCGCTGAAGCTGACTACGTTCCTGCCAAATTTGTGGAAGCGTGGCAGCGCATCCGTCGTCATGCCGATCTGTCCGTACCATTCATGGTCGAAGGCAATACTTCCAAGCTGCGGATAGAGCTTCGCCAGTGCCCGTCTGGCCCAGGCTTTGTGGATCGCCGTGCCGGTGTTGCGCAACGCACCGACACTGCCGAACACCAGCCGTCCCGACCTGTCGAGTCTGAAGGAAGACAGGAT
>NZ_RZOL01000851.1:0-811 GCF_004022985.1 Mesorhizobium sp. M7A.F.Ca.ET.027.02.1.1
CGTACTGATAGACGATGAGTTTTGGCAGGTTCCTTTTGTCGTAGCGCCGCGCGAGATTGAACACGACGCTGTTTTGGGCGGCGAGGACGAGATGAATCCGATCGACTCCCATCGCGTCGAGCTGCTTCAAAATGCCGAGAAATTGATCGGCAAGCGCCGATTGCCTGGCTTGAGACCAGTGCGACGACTGCGAATCCCGCAGCGTCATGCGGACTACAGGGTGCGTGAAAGTGGTAGCCAGATCCTCCGACTTCACCGTGTATGAAGCCGAGATGGCGAGCACCACCTCGCGGGCGCTTCCGGCTTCCTCGATCCCTGTGATTTGGAAGCGCAAACCATCGTCCGACCCATCGAGCAAGCGCCACCGACTCGCGGTTCGATCCCAGTCCATGACGACGACATCGCCCTCGTCATCCAGGAGCACTCCAGTCAAAAAGGTGAGCGGCACGGCAGTCAGTCCGCCATAGACGGTCGTCAAATCGCTTCTGTCATTTCCCTTCTGAGCCTGGTGGAGCCACGTCTTCATCGTGCCGATTGGCTGGAGAAGGTCCTCGGGCTCAACAATGAGTCCGTCCTTCCGTTGCCGCACGTCCAGAAGGTAGTCCATCCGAGTACCAATGATGCTGTCAGGAACGGCCGCCTTCAATGGCGAACCGTCGTCATCCCGCAATCCTCGGCCCTCGATAACAAAGACCTTCTTTCGCGAGAGCCGCTCTTGCTCGTCCGAGTACCGCCTCCACGCCCAGACGGCCGAACCGATCATCAGCAGAGCGCAAACCATCGTGACGCCCCAGAGGATGCCATCCGGGAT
>NZ_RZOL01000852.1:0-794 GCF_004022985.1 Mesorhizobium sp. M7A.F.Ca.ET.027.02.1.1
CGGTCGACTGTTGCGGCGGCGGAGTCGGAGGAGGCGGAATGACAATCTGGTCTTGCGGGGGCAATGCCGTCGCCGGCGTCGCCGGCTCGCGCGGCTGAAAAGTCGAGGTCTCGAAAGCCTCGTCCTCGTTCGATGTCGCGTTCCGGTCGGACGGCCCGCTCGGCCAATTGATATACAACAGGCCACCGGCCAGAAGCAGCCCGATTCCGGCTATGCCGAGTTTCGTGCCCAAACCTGCATTTCGCCGGGCAACCGGGCTACCGCCGTCGAGCTCACGATAGTCTATGTTCGACATCAGCGGTTCCTCTGTTCGAACTGCCCACGCTCGCTCTTCTTGTCGAGTTTTGCCGGGCCATAAATGTCTCCAATCGGGTCCGGCAGGCGTTGCGATGGGGATTGACGGTTGTACAGGCACAACGTCTTGTCGCCGGCCCGCAGCGTGAATTGCCCCGCAACCTTGTCGACGATCATGTATTCGCCTTCGGTGCGCAGGTTCACCAGAGATTCACGGCCTTTGGCTTCGACAACAAAGATCGCCGGCACGTCGCCCGTGAATTGCAGGAACAATTTCGTTCCGTCATCGAACACGACGCGCGGTTTGAGCGAGTCATCACCGCGATAGGCATAGTCGTAGTTCAGCATCGACGGGTCGATGTTCTTCAGCGATGGATTGCGGGCGCTTTCTTCGGCTTGGGCGAGGAGCCGCGCGTTTACGTCCTCGTCGGGGTATTTGAACCGAACATGAAACGACGCCCGCAAGGACGGTTCGCGCGAGCCGACCAGGAGCAGGGAAT
>NZ_RZOL01000853.1:0-792 GCF_004022985.1 Mesorhizobium sp. M7A.F.Ca.ET.027.02.1.1
GTGAATGGGTTTGCGCTGTTGCGCGGCCTTGCTTCATGCGAAAAGGCCGCATGAGCAGTCAAAACCCCCTCGCCCGCCCACCCGCTGCCAAGAGGAATCGGCCCGTGAACGACAATGAAGAACGCCCGGTCACTATCATCACCGGCCGGGTGTGGAAGAAAAAAGGCGGCAAACCGGAAGGCGTCCACGTCATGCTGGTGGCGCCAGACGACGATTCGGCGGTGCGCCGGGCACTCGAATCGCTTGCCGCCGAAGGGTACGCCGAGGCCGAACTCGACCAGATCGGCGACATGGACGGCATCCCCGACGAAGAGCCGCATATCTCCGCTTTCCAGGGCGCGCTCGAAGGCGAAGTGTCGATCGTTACCTTCGACGTGCCGATCTGACTCCAACCCTCGGTCCAGCTTTCGAATCGACTGCCGAGACGAATCGGCGACCGAGGCATTCCCAGCCGGCAAAATGCGCACTGCCGCTCGAGGAAGGCTGAGTTTGGCTGCTCGGCTTCGGCTTGCCCGGGGCAAGTGTTCTGATAAGAAACCATCACCATCATCAAACAGACGGAGCGGCCGTGTCCCAGCCCATCAAGATAGGCATCGTCGGCGTCGGCAAGATCGTCCGCGACCAGCATCTGCCGGCCCTGGCGAAAGACCAGGACTATCGCCTCATCGCGGCTGCCAGCCGTCACGGCAAGGTGGATGACATCCCGAATTTCCCTGATATCGAAGCCATGCTCGACGCGGTGCCCGAGCTCGAGGCCGTGTCGAGCATGGCTTCGATATCAGGGAAATTCGG
>NZ_RZOL01000854.1:0-788 GCF_004022985.1 Mesorhizobium sp. M7A.F.Ca.ET.027.02.1.1
TACTGGCTTGCAGTTCCCCCTCGGTAACGACGCGCGGCCCCTCGATGAAGTTCATCACCGTTGTGTCGGGCCGCGGGGCCGAGTTGGCGGGTGGTGCTTGAGGAGGGCAAGCGAGAGGCGCCGCGGCGGTCACCCGCGCCTTCAGCTCTCCATCGCTAAGGCTCTGGTCCTTGTAGACAATGGCGATCGTTTTCGGATCCCGCTCCGTCTGCGCCCCAAGCAGTTCGTGAACCCAGCGGTCCTGGAGACAGGCCTCTTCCCCTGGGTTCCATTCAACCGCGAATCGACGTTCCTCCGCCAACAGAAGCGGTACCGACCAGACTCGCTGCCCGGGGCTGGCCGCCATCTGGCTCAGCGCCTGCTGCAAATAGCTCACAATCCGCTCCACCGTGCTCCGCTCAAACAGAGACGTCGGATAGATCAGCCTTCCACAGATCGCCTCGCCGACCTCGGAAAGGTTAAGCGCAAGATCATGTTGCGCGACACAATCGCCAAAGCCTACATATTCAAGCTCGAGCCCCGGCAGTTCGACCGACTCCCTAGGATTTTTTTGCCATGCAAGTATAACCTCCGGTTTGTGGGGCGGATCGATGAGTTGCACCGCCTGCTCAAATGGCAGGTCCTGATCATCCTGCGCCCCAAGCGCGGCGGCATTCGCCCGTTCTAGCAATGTCTCCAGTGTCGGATCTCCCGACAGATCAATCCGCAGCGCCAAGGTCCTGACGAAGCAGCCGATCAGCCCCTCGATCTCGGAGCGGGTGCGGTTGGCGCGAGGTGTACCGATCACC
>NZ_RZOL01000855.1:0-785 GCF_004022985.1 Mesorhizobium sp. M7A.F.Ca.ET.027.02.1.1
CTTCATCGGTGATGGTGGCGCCGGCCAGCATGCGAGCGATCTCTTCCTGCCGCGCCGGCCGGTCCATCTCGGCGATGCCTGTGGCGACACGGTCGGTGGTGCCTGATTTGGAGATCAGGAAATGCGTCGCCGCGCGCGCCGCCACCTGTGGTGCGTGCGTCACCGACAGCACCTGGACGCGCTTCGACAGCCGCGCCAGCCGCTGGCCGATGGCGTCGGCGACAGCACCACCCACGCCGGTGTCGATTTCGTCGAACACCAGCGTCGGCGCCGAGCCGCGGTCGGCCAGCGCCACCTTCAGCGCCAGAAGGAAGCGAGAAAGCTCGCCACCGGAGGCCACTTTCATCATCGGCCCGGGCCGCGTCCCTGGATTGGTGCGCACCCAGAATTCGATCTGGTCGATCCCCTCTTCCATGCGGCTTTCGGCCTCGCTCTTCATTTCCACGATAAAGGCGGCGCGTTCGAGCTTCAGGGCCGGCAGTTCGGCCATCACGGCCTTGGTCAGGCCTACCGCCGCCGCATGACGCAGCGAGGACAGCTGCGCGGCGGCAATGTCGTAGGTCTCGCGCGCGGCGGTGGCTTGCTTTTCCAGCCCGTGCAGGCGCTCCTCGCCGGCATCGAGATCGGCGAGATCGGCCGACATCGTGTCGCGCAGCTGCGCCAGATCGTCGACGGCGACGCTGTGCTTGCGCGAGGCCGCGCGCAGCGAAAACAGCCGCTCCTCCGCCTTCTCCAGTCGCTGCGGATCATATTCGGTGGCGCGCAATGCTGCCTCGACGCCCGAT
>NZ_RZOL01000856.1:0-783 GCF_004022985.1 Mesorhizobium sp. M7A.F.Ca.ET.027.02.1.1
GACCTCCGTCGGCCTGACCGCGCTCACCGCCCAAGATGCTTCGGACAAGCAGATCACCTACGTCAAGGCGCCCTTCAAGTCGCTGATCGACCATGTCTTCATCTCGCCCAATCTCGTGCCGGACGGCCGCTTCATGATTGTCGCGCTCGACCGAACCATCGACCGATTCCTGGAAGTGTCCGATCAACGCCCGATCCTCTTGCGTCTGGCCACCACAGGGACAGCGGATGCCGCGCCGTCTGTCGGTCAGCCATTGACCGAAGACGAGGTGCGGCGCCTGTCACGCGGTCTGCGCCGTCGCAACGAGCCGGTGACCGGGGCTCCGACACTGGCGGAAGCTCGGGCACGGCTTGCCGACAGGAGCACCTACTATGACGCCGCCGCCGACGCGGTCGTCCGCGAGGCCTATTGGACCGGGATTTCGGCGGGTACTGCGGGCTTCACCCAAACAGTGGCCGGGACTCTGAAGCAAACCCACACCACGCGCTTGAACTACGAGCCTTCTAAGCACGTCTATCCGTGGGTCGACGTCCGTCTGAACGCGATGGTACAGAGCATCTATTCCGGCTTCGAAGCCACACCCGAATACTTCATCCAAGCCGACGCCGAAGTGGAGCGGCTGCGGATCGAGGCGCGCGAGGCGCTTCTGGAGCGCGGCGTGCTGGAATCCACAGAGATGGAAGCAATGCTGGAAGCGCAGTTCCAGTACAATTGCGAGCATGTCGTGCCGCAAAGCTGGTTCGGCAAGAAGGAGCCGATGCGCGGCGACCTTCACCATCTCTT
>NZ_RZOL01000857.1:0-780 GCF_004022985.1 Mesorhizobium sp. M7A.F.Ca.ET.027.02.1.1
CGAGAGATCCGGTCTGCCACTTCCTGGGTGCTCCACTCGATCATGGAGTCCCCGCCCCACGTGGTCGGACGATCATCCTTGAACGTGACCTGCTGGAATCCCTCGGAAATGGGCACCGCGCGCTCGTGGTCACGCAGTGCCTCGGCAAGGTCCGCCTCGCCATCGGGTCCTACAGGACGAACGCCCGGCGAGCGCTGTCCGTTGGCCAGAATTTTCACATTGCGGTCGAGCTCCTTAACGTTGGCGGACCAAGTTTGCACGACAAAAAGGTTGGGCAATCCGCCAGGGAAAAAGCAATCCTCATAAGAATCGTAGTCCGCAAACCGCGGTATAATGCCCTTCAGCGCTGGATGATTTCGCTCCGCCATCCAGTCCGCCGTGTTGGCGGTGTAGGACAGCCCGTAGCCGATCACCTGTCCCGTGGACCAGGGCTGGGCGACGATCCAGTCCAGTATTTCGCTGAAATCGAGCGTTTCGGGGCGGGCACGGTGATACGGCCACTGGCCGGAAGAAGCACCGGTGCCGCGAGAATCTCCAACGACAACGGCAAAACCACTTGGTACGAGCAGGTCAGCCCACTGGTTGGACGACTCTCCTTTTGTGCCGCGCCAGTAGCGTGTCATCACCAGAATTGTGTCGCGCTTGGTGTTGGCGTCGTCACCCATTGGACGAACGATATCCAACGCAATCCTTACGCCATCGCGCATAGTCACGTAAGTGGAATCCAGCGGGCACAGCGGGCCAACCTTATCCGATTTGGCAATAGTACCATCGCAGTCA
>NZ_RZOL01000858.1:0-780 GCF_004022985.1 Mesorhizobium sp. M7A.F.Ca.ET.027.02.1.1
TCAGTGGGCACTCTCGATCCTGTTGACCCATTGCGTACTCGTATCTGGCTGCGCGACGCAGACCGAGAGCGTGCTTGAACCTCCCACAATCGCATCGAGCGACGCCACCCACGTCCCAATGCTCGTGGCGACGACGCGAAAGCCCTCGGACAAGCCCGGCCAACTCTATACAGGGGAGCGCGGCCGGGAAATTTCGCTGAACAGCATCACCGTTTCCATACCTCCGGACCAAAACCGCGTTGTCGGTAAGGTCCAGCGGCCCAAACGCGTCCCGCCCAATCTCGAGAAGGAGTTTGCCGTCGTCGACGTCGATAAAGTTGCATCAGAAAGGCAGGCCCTTGGGTGGTTCCGCAAGAACCGGAACGCCAAGCGGCAGGCGCTAATCTTCGTGCACGGCTACAACAATACCTATGCCGATGCCGTCTTCCGCTTCGCCCAGATCGTTCACGACGGGGGGACTGACGCAGCGCCCATTCTCTTCGCCTGGCCATCACGGGCAAGGTTTTTCGACTACGCCTATGATAAGGAGAGCGCCAACTATTCGCGCCGGGCTCTCGAAGACCTGATCCTTCAGGCCGCACGAAGTTCCGACGTCGACGACGTGACCGTCCTCGCCCATTCGATGGGAACCTGGCTTGCGACTGAGGCGCTTCGCGGCGTTGCGATGCGGGAAAAATCCATCCCGGCGAAGATCAAGAACGTCATCCTGGCCTCTCCGGATATCGACATCGACGTGTTTCGCCGCCAGTTCATCGAGATGGGGCCGAAGCATCCACATTT
>NZ_RZOL01000859.1:0-778 GCF_004022985.1 Mesorhizobium sp. M7A.F.Ca.ET.027.02.1.1
TGCAGGAGAAACCCGAAACACTCAGGAAGATCGGCGATTTCCTCGCCGGCTGACCGCATTGAAAAGGAGGAGAAGACAATGAACAAACCCATCAAGCACGGCTCGTGGGGGACGACCACCGACTATCGCGACTTGCTCAGCAAGATCACGGAGATCGGGCCGGCCCTGGAAGCCAACACCACCGCCGATGAGGAGAATGGCGAACTGACTGCGGCCACGTTCGAGCTGCTGAAGCCGCTGCGCATGTCGCATATCTTCGCCGCGGAGAGCCTCGGCGGTGCGCAGCTGCGACCCACCCAGGGTCTCGAACTGCTGGCGGCGATCACCTGGCACTCTGGGGCGGCTGGTTGGGTTTCCATGGTGCATTGCTGCATCGGTGCGATGTCGGCAGCCTTTCTGCCGGACAGCGCGGTCGAGCGGTTGTTCGCGCCGGGCACCGAAAACCGGTTCTCGGGGCAGGGCGCGCCGCTCGGTATGCTGAAGAAAGTCGATGGCGGCTACCGGCTGAATGGCAAGTGGAGCTATGGCAGCGGCTTCAGCCACGCCACCTACAGCCACAGTGCCGCCTTCGTCGACGACGGCACCGGCAAGCCCGCCAAGGACGAGAAGGGCAACTTGATCATCATGTGCGCCCATGCCCCGATCTCTCAGCACAAGCAGCTCGGCAATTGGGACGTTCTGGGCCTCGGTGGTACCGGCAGCATCGACTATGCGGCCGAGGACGTCTTCATCGCCGACGATCTCGTTTTCCCGATCCTGACCGCACCGCCGCTGCGTC
>NZ_RZOL01000085.1:0-18209 GCF_004022985.1 Mesorhizobium sp. M7A.F.Ca.ET.027.02.1.1
CTTCTGTCGAATGCGATAAAATTCACCGCTACCGGCGGTGAAATCCGTGTCCGCGTTGGTTGGACGGCGGGCGGCGGACAATACATTTCAATCAAGGACAACGGACCGGGCATACCGGAAGACGAGATCCCGATCGTGCTTTCCGCCTTCGGCCAGGGCTCGATCGCCATCAAGAGCGCCGAGCAAGGCACCGGGCTTGGCCTGCCGATCGTGCAAGGGCTGCTCGCCATGCATGGCGGCGAGTTCGAACTTCATTCCAAGCTGCGCGAAGGGACCGAGGCGATCGCGATCTTCCCGCTCAGCCGGGTGATGGAGGAACTGCCGGCACTGCCGACCGCGGCGGTGGCGGCTCGACGACGGTAATCCGGCAAGACTCTAGCCACGTACCGCAGCTGCCATGCCCGAACTGGTCAGCGCGGCGGCCTTGACCAGCCCCGCAGCAAGGGCGGCCCCTGCCCCTTCGCCATGGCTGATACCCAAATCAAGCAACGGGCGCAGCCCTAGCCGTTGGGCGGCGCGTGCATGCGCGGGTTCCGGCGACAGGCTGGCCAGAAGGCAATGCTCGAGCGCTGTGGGATTGACGCCATGCAGTACCGCTGCGGCTGCCGTCGCCGCCAATCCGTCGAGCAGCACCGGGATCTTCTGCATCCGCGCGGCAAGGATGGCGCCGGCGATCGCCGCGAATTCACGGCCACCGACCCGGCGCAGCGCCTCGAGCGGGTCGCCGAGATGGCCGCCATGAAAAGCCAGCGCCGCATCGACCACGTCGGCTTTGCGTGCCTGCATCGCCGCATCGGCGCCCGATCCCGGGCCGACCCAATCGGCGCCCCTGCCCCCGAACAGTGCCGCGAACAGGGCGGCGGCGACGGTCGAGTTGCCGACGCCGAGATCGCCGAGACACAAAAGGTCGGTGCCGCCGGCGATCGCTTCCATGCCGAAGGCCATGGTGGCGGCACAGCCACGCTCGTCCAGCGCGTCCTCTTCGGTGATGTCGGCGGTCGGGATATGCAGGGCAAGATCGAAAACCTTCAGCCCGAGATCGTAGGCAATGCAGATCTGGTTGACCGCGGCACCTCCCGCGGCGCAAAGTTCGACCGCGTTGGCGGTCGCCGCCACCGGCCGTGGCGATATGGCGTGGCGCGTGACGCCGTGATTGCCGGCAAAGACCGCCATCAGCGGTCGTGTCACCGCGGGCGGAGCCCGCCCGCTCCAGCCGGCCAGCCAGGCGGCGGTATCCTCGATGCGGCCAAGCGAATTGCCTGGTTTGTCGGCCTTGGCAAACAGCGTGCGCACGCGGGTCTCGGCTGCCGTGTCGGCCGCCGGCAGGTTGGCCAACAGGTTGCGAAAATCGTCGAAAGGCAGTGCGCTGGTCATCTTGTTATCGATCATTCCCTGGAGTTGGTGAGCGGCATAGCCGCCTTGCGGGGTTGGCACAACCTCCGGGATGATGGGCCTGCATTTGCCGCAAAGCCGGCCCCGAAGGGCGCAATCGCGAGGGCTTGCATTGGCTTTGCCATTGCACCATGTGGAGGTGGAACAAGGGATTCCGGATGGAAGCCCAAGAGAAAGTCATGACGGCCATCGAATCCCCGTGCATCCTGGTCTGTTCGATCGACATGAAAACCGGCTTCTGTTTCGGTTGCGGTCGCACGCGCGAGGAAATCGGCGCCTGGATCGGGATGACGACGGAAACGCGCCGCAGCGTCATGGCGCAATTGCCGGCCCGGCTGGAGACGGTCGAGCGCCGGCCGCGCCGGGAAACGCGCCGCACCCGCATGGCGCGCGAACGCGACGCGCTATCGTGAGGTGCGGATGAGCCGGTTGTTCTGGATTTTGATGGCCGTGATCGGGGTGGGAGCAGTCCTGCTCATGCTCAATGATTCCGCCGGCAGCACACTCGGCGTCGAGAACAACGATTTTAGCCGGCTGATCTGGCTCGGTGCCTTTGGCGCCCTTATCGGCGCCGGCCTGCTTCGCTCGGGCCGGCCCCTGGGCGCCATGGCCCGCAATCTCGGCGCCTGGGCGGCGATCGCACTCGCGCTGATCGCCGGCTACCAGTATCGCTATGAGTTGCAGGATGTCGCCAGCCGGGTGACCGCGGGCCTTGTTCCCGGCAGCCCGCTTGCGCTTGGCGTCGAGGACGGCCACGCCACGGTGACGCTCGACAAGGCTGACAACGGCCATTTCGAAGCGCGCATCCTGGTCAATGGGAACCCGGTCCGGGCCGTGGTGGATACCGGCGCAACCAGCACCGTGCTGACGTCGCAGGATGCGCAGGCCGCCGGATTCAATCCAGCGGCGCTCAACTACACCATACCGGTTTCGACCGCCAACGGCATGGCACGCGCCGCGGCCGTGAAAACCGATCAGATTGCGATCGGCGGCATCATGCGCAGGGATATGTCGGTGATGATCGCCGCACCCGGCATGCTCAGCCAGAGCCTGCTCGGCATGAACTTCATCGGTTCATTGTCGGGTTTTGACGTGCGCGGCGACCGCATGATCCTCAGGGATTGATCCCCGAAGCTCAAGCCGCTTCGGCTGCTGCGCCACCGAACTCGACGGCCGCGTAAGCCGTCTTCAGCACGTCCGGGCCGGCCCCGGGTTTTGTCGCGTCCGTGGACAGGATCTGCCGGTAGCGGCGCGCACCGGGCAGGCCATGGAACAGTCCGACCATATGGCGGGTGACATGGCCAAGCCGCCCACCCTGCTCGATATGGCGTGCCGCATAGTCCGCCATCGCATCGATCAGCGCGGCGAAATCGAACGGCTCGGACTGGACGCCGTAGAAAGCGGCATCGACGCCGGCCAGAATGCCGGGCGTGTGGTAGGCGGCGCGGCCAAGCATCGCGCCATCGACATGACCGAGATGCTTCTGCGCCTCTTCAATCGACTGAATTCCACCATTTAGACCTATGAATTTGTTATTCTTTTTTGCCTTCAGTCGATAGACTCTGCTGTAATCGAGCGGCGGGATGTCTCGGTTTTCCTTGGGACTCAGCCCTTCCAGCCACGCCTTGCGTGCATGCACCCACAACGCGTCGGCGCCGGCATCGAAAACCCCATCCGCCAGCGCATCCAGGGCCGGCTCCGGATCCTGCTCGTCGACGCCGATACGGCATTTAACGGTCACGGGGATCTTCACCGCCGCTTTCATCGCCGCGATGCAGCCGGCGACGAGGTCCGGCACTTTCATCAGGCAGGCACCGAACGTGCCCGACTGGACGCGGTCTGACGGACAGCCGACATTGAGGTTGATCTCGTCATAGCCAAAGGCCTCGCCAATGCGGGCAGCCTCGGCGAGCTTTTCACGATCCGAGCCGCCGAGCTGCAGCGCGACCGGATGTTCCACCGCATCGAAGCCGAGCAGCCGCTCGCGCGCGCCATGGATGACCGCGTCGGCCACCACCATCTCGGTGTAAAGCAGCGCATGGCTTGTCAGCTGGCGGTGGAAGAACCGGCAATGCCGGTCCGTCCAGTCCATCATCGGGGCCACGGCCACTTTATGATCTTGATTTTTCAGCATTTTTTCTTTAACATCAAATCGTTAGAACCTGCCGAGTGCACACGAATTTACGCCAGAATACGACCCTTTTTCGCCACGCTCTCAGTGCACACGGAGCGCACACGAAAAATGGCCACCTACACAAAGCTCTCGTCCGGGTCCTGGCGTGTCCAGGTCCGTCGCAAAGGTCGCTACGTCAGCGAAACCTTCCTGCGCCGAGACGACGCACGCCGCTGGGCGACGAAACCGAGCGCCAAGTCGTCGCGGTGAGACACCGACAAAGTCTCGAACAGCGCGCCTGAAAACCTTCGGCGAACTCATCGACCTTCATATCGACGACATGTGCGATGTAGGCAAGTCCCCTCGCCGCTCCAAGGCCGCGGCCCTCGCTTTGTTCCAAAGACATCTCGGCAAGTGCAACATCGCGGCTCTCGATCGCGAGCGGCTCATTCGTTTCGGCCGTGACCGGGCTGCCCAAGGTGCTGGACCGGTGACGCTAGGCATCGACATCGGTTTCGTGAAACTCATTCTGGCTCATGCCGCTGCGGTGCACGGGCTGCCCGTCAAGGTCGAACCGGTTGATCTCGCGCGGATCGCCCTGAAGAGGCTTGGCCTCGTTGGAAAAGGCAACCAGCGGGATAGGCGGCCGACAAATTGCAGAGCGCTGAAGGCGAGCATGCACAAGATCTATGGGCCGCGAAGGGTCGGCAGGCGTTCGATGCTGAACGGCGTGAAGAGTGGATGGGACGGCGAACTTAGCCACGGTTGGCGCGAGCAACGGCCAGCACGAAGCCCGAACAGCAGACTTCCGCCGGTGCGCCAGCGCCGCAGTCAAGCTTGCGCAATAAGTTTTCGCGCTCTTCGTCACTACCGGCGACAATCTTCTCTCGGAAGGGCGCAAGACTTGAGTTGGCGAAGCTCGTCAAAGCAGGCGCTGCCCTAGGAGCAAACTTCAAATGCCAGATCGTGTTCCCCTCGAAACCTCCCGCGCTCCACAGATGCGATCATGCACACTGCGCGTTGATAGAAGCTCTATAGCCAAGGTGCGAGCCAGCGGCACTGCTCTGCACAGCAGGAACGGGCGTAAAGCGAGGGAAGCTCCTCGCCTTGGATGAGGTCGGCGAGCTGACAGTCGCCAGTGTCTCGCGCTGAAGCCAATCGACCAGCACTGCCACGTCCCATTCGTCAGGCTGGATCCTGCGGTTCAATCGACATCTGGTCGCCCGGCGAGGCCATGATCCTGCCGGCGTCCGAATTGATGTAGGCATCGGCGGCGACGTAGTCGACGGCAGGCATTTAGCACACGCTCGGATCGCAGCCGCGCAGCAAACGTCCAGGCCGCCCGCCTCGCTCGATTTTCTTCCTAAAAACGGGAGGCACAGGCGGAGCGGCCCTTCATACCAGCGGCTTACTCGATGACGCGGGCGCCACCGACATCTGCGGCTGACGGATCCAGCCCGTAAGCCTTGAGCGCTTCCGCGATCGCGCCATCCTTGCGGTAAGCTTCTAGGGACGTGTCAACGGCCTTCGCAAGATCCTCGTTGCTCTTGTCCAGCAGGAAGGCGGTCTGCGACGGGTTCATGGTCGCATCGACGCGCGGATCTTGTTTCAGCACATTTACCTTATAATTCTGTCCTTCGTTCTGAATGACAGCGGAGCCGAAGCCGTCGAGCGCCGCCTCAATACGACCGGCATGAAGGTCCTGCGCGAGGTTCAGCGACGACGGATAGGTCTTGGAGCCTTCGTAAAGCTTCTCCATGTCCTGGACCCATAAATATCCTTCAACGGTGCCGACCTTCTTGCCCAGCAGACCATCGACAGTATCAATGCCGTTGGTCGAGGTGACGGACAGTTGGTCGAGATAGACCGGCGTAGACAGAGCGACGACCTTCGCGCGGGCGGCGGTACGATAGAAGCCGCCAAGCGCGATGTCCGCGCGCCGCGACTGAACTGCGGAAACCGCGCCTGGATATGTGAAGATCTCATAAGCGATCTCCAGGCAGTTCTCCTTGGCAAAACGCTTCACGAGATCGCCGTCGATACCCGCGATGCCGCTGTCTTTTTCGAGCGAATACGGAGCGGTGTTGGTAAGCGCGACTGTGAGTTTGCCCGCTGACACGGTTTCGAAAACGTGCTGCGGCTTGCAATCCTGTGCGGACGCGACGCTAGCACCCAAGGCCGTAGCAATGGCCGCGGCCGAGATAATCTTACTCCAATTTTTCACTGTGCTCTCCTCTGACATTGATGGTTTTTGATTGCAGGTCAGCCGAGATGGCTGCCCAGCCTACGTTCGGTGTACGAGACCAGCCACCCGAACGGGACGGTGATGGCGAGATAGAACAGGCCCGCCAAGATCAGGACATCGAGGTAGAGGTAGGTGGCCGCACCCACGCGATAGGCGCGCGCCAGAAGTTCGGGGATGGCGATCGTGTATGTAAGGGCCGTCGCCTGGAAGATGAGAATGGCAAAGCCCATCAGTGCGGGTATTGCGAACAGGATTCCTTGGGGGATCACTACGAAGCGCAGGATGTCCCGGCGGGTCATGCCGAGCGCCCAGCCCGCCTCGATCTCACAATGCGGAACCGCGTTCAGACCGGCGCGAAGGATCTCGCTGGTGTAGGCGCCTGTCGTTAGCGCCAACGCAATCACGCCAGAGGTGAAGGCACTTACGGTCATCCCGGAAGCAGGCAATCCATAGTAGACCATCTGCAGGACGACGAGTGCAGGCGCACCACGCCCGATCTCGACCAATACCACCGCGAAATAGCGGACGAGCCTGTTTCCAGAGGAAGAGGCAAGCGCAAGAACGAGGCCGATAGGCAATCCGAACAGCAGCGCCAGGCCCGCCAACTGAAGACTGACAATAGCTCCTTGGAAAAGCTGGGGCGACCAGTCCAGCCAGTTAGCCAGCATCTCGCTCATTTCGCTTGCCCCCTTGAGCGCAGCCGCCCGTCCACGGCGCGTGCCAACACGACAACGGGTATGGACAGCACGATGTAGAGAAGCGCCGCGAAAATGAACGGCGCGAAGCTGCCGCCGCCGCCTTGAGCCTGCTGCGATGCGTACATCATCACGTCGCGGACACCGATCGTGGAGGCCACGGTCGTGTCTTTGAGCAGGCTAACAAGGAAGGTCGCCATGGGTGGAACCGAGACGCGCAGGACCTGCGGCGCCAGGATATAGCGCAGCGTATCCAGGCGCGACATACCGAGCGCCGTGGATGCCTCCCGCTGGCCCTTCGAGAGGGCCAGGAAGCCACCCCTATAGATTTCAGCGAGATAGGCCGTTGACACCAACCCCATGCCCAGGATGGCAGCCTGATATGAACTGAGAACGATCACTCCGCTGCCCAATCCGAAGAAAATAATGAACAGCCAGACGATCGGCGGGATTCCTCGGACAACGTCGATGTATATGCGCGCCGGCGCGCTTAGCAGAAGCAACCGGGAACGTCGCATCAGCACCAGCGGCATGGCTGCGATGGCCCCGACTCCGAAAGCGCCGAAGGTCACCAGCAGCGTGGCCGGAACGCCTCTGAGCAGTGAAACCAGCAGGTCGATCATCTGCGATCGACCACGGCACGGAAGAACTGCCGCGTGCGGGGCGACGACGGATTGCGGATCACGGCATCAGGCGGACCCTGCTCGATGATCTCTCCATTAGCCATGACGATTACGCGGTCGGCGACGTCTGCGGCAAAGGCGATCTCGTGCGTGACGATGATCATTGTCATGCCTTCCTGGGCGAGCTCGCGCATCACGGCCAACACCTCAAGCCCGAGTTCGGGATCCAGGGCGCTCGTGGGTTCGTCGAAGAGCATCACCTTGGGGTCAAGAGCCAGGGCGCGTGCGATCGCGATACGCTGCTGCTGGCCACCCGACAGGCGCGCCGGATAGGCTTGCGCCTTGTCCGTAAGGTGTACGCGTTCGAGCAATTGGGCGGTGCGCGCGTCCGCCTGCTCCTTGGTGCGCCCCAGAACCCGCATCTGCGGCAGCGAAATGTTGCGCTGCACGGTCATGTGCGGAAACAGGTTGAAGGACTGGAAAACCATCCCGGTGGAACGTCGGAGACTCAGCAGCTCTCCGGCGGACAGATTGCGGTCGACCGAAAACCGGATGGCACCCACTTCAAGGGTGCCGGATGACGGCTGTTCGAGCATGTTGATCGCACGCAGCAGCGTGCTCTTCCCCGCGCCGCTGGGTCCGACGATCGCCACGACCTCGCCGCGCGTGATGTCGAGCGAGACGTTCTTCACGGCGTGATGGCCGCCATAGATCACGTTGATGTTCTTGATGCGTACGATATTTTCTGCCTCGGGCATGGCTTCTTTGTCCTTGCGCTAACGCCGGTGTCCCACTGGTCAAGCCGCCGCAGTATGTGTGCCCGGAACGTTTCTTTCCGGAGTTGGAGCGAGACTTTCGGTGCCTGGGATCGATGCGGGAGAGCCCTTGAGCACCCAGTCTGCGACGATCAGCCCAATCACCGGCGCGAGCTGAATCCCGTAGCCGCCCGCACCGGCCGCGGTGATCAGACCGGGCTCCGACTGATCGACTGGTCCGACATAGGGACGGTGGTCGGCGGTGACAGGGTAGAGGCCTGCCCAGCCCCGGCCGAGCCGGGCGCCCGGCAGATCAGGCAGGCGTTCGATCAGCATCTCGGCCAGCATGACCTTGGACCCTTCCTCGCACTGCTCGTTGTAGTTGTCCGGATCTTCGGGCGACGGCGAACTTACCTTGTGTATCTCGGCGATGAGCTCGCCCGCTTTCTCGTGCCGAAAGTTGAGTCCGGTGCCCTGCCCGTTCACCAGATCCATGACCATCGGCATTGTGTACGGGAGCGGCGCGTCCAAGTGGATTGTCAGCGCCTCGTGGCGCTCGGGGTGGATGTGCAGCGTCTGTCCGAGCATCTCGGCAACGCGTGGCGCCCAGGCGCCTGCCGCATTCACGACGAAGTCGCAGCCGATCGGCCCCTTGCTGGTGTCCAACCGATAGCCACCGGATGTCCGCGCGGCACCAAGCAGCTTGCGGAACTGGAAAACCTCGGAGCCGAGCTTCTTCACCTGTTGCGCCAGCAGCGTGCACATTTCGTGGGGATCGAGGAAGCCGTCGTCCGGCCCGAAGATGCCGCCTTCGAGCCCATCTGAACTCAAGTGCGGCACGAGTTGCTGAAGCTCGTTCGCCTGGTAGACCCTGGATCTGAAGCCGGCATCGCGCTGGATCTCCACCGAGCGGGCGAACAGTTCCATCTGCTCGGAGGTGCGCGCCAGACGCAGGTAGCCGATAGGGCTGAAGCCGAGACCGAGGCGCTCTTGCCACCGGCGGACGCGCTGCACCGATTGCATGCGCAGCTGTATCTCGAACGGATCCGTGAGCTGTGTCCCAACGACCCCGACCGAGCGGCCGCTGGATCCTGACGCAATGGATTGTGCGTCGATGACGGTGACGCGAGCGCCCTGTTCCGCGAGCGCGTGCGCAGAACACATACCGAGGGTACCCGCACCGATGACGACGACGTGAGGAGAAGCTGTCATGTGACTTCCATCTGTTGCTGCGTCGTCCCGTGCCGGATGGATCCGGCGCTGGACGCGCTACGTCATTGCTTCGGAGCGATTGCTGCGAGGGCGCCGTCGATTGCGGAAAGGATCTCGCGTGCGTCTTCCTCGGTCATGGAGGTGGAAAGCGCGAAGAGTCCGTAACTCGCCGAAAGCACGCCGCGGTCGAGCAGACCCTTGTGGAACAGGTCGAGCTTCATGCGTTCGGACGCACCCGGATAGACTGACCGGTAGTCCGTGATCGGCAACGCCGTGAAATGAACTTTGAAGAGCGAGCCGAGACCGACGCACTGCCCGTTGAGGCCATGGCGAGCAAGCGAGGCCGTGATGCCCTCGCGAAGCAGGCTGCCGATAGCGTCCAGATGCGCGAAGCTAGCCGGGGTCAACGCGCGCATCGCCGCCAGACCGGCTCGCATCGTCACCGGGTTCGCGGTGAAGGTGCCGCCATGCGGCAATGCGGGCTTGCCTCGTGTTGGATCGAACACCGCCATCACGTCGGCGCGGCCGCCGACGGCGCCGACCGGGAATCCTCCGCCGATGATCTTGCCGAGAGCCGTCAGATCGGGCGTGATGCTCCACAGGCCCTGCGCCCCCGAATAGCCAAGGCGGAGCGAGATCACCTCGTCGAAGATCACCAGCGAGCCGGCGGCATGAGCGATCTCGAACATCGCGTCGAGATAATCCTTTCGCGCGGGAATAAGTCCGGCGCGGTTCGGCATCGGGTCGATCAGAACACCCGCTATCGTGTCGCCATGCGCGTCGAAGACGGCACGCAGCGCCTCCGTATCGTTGAACGGCACCGCGATGACATCATCGAGAACTCCCTTCGGCGTGCCTTTCGCGTATGCCGTTGAGGCAGGCATGTCGCCCCAGTTGGCGGGCGAACTGTCCAGGCTGACTTCCGCGAAGTCGTAGGAGCCATGGTAGGCACCTTCGATCTTGACGATCTTCGGCCGCTCGGTGAACGCCCGAGCCGCCTTGATCGCCATCATGACGCCTTCCGTGCCGGAGTTGGCGAAGCGAACCTGCTCGACTGACGGGAGGCGCTCCACCAACAGTTCAGCAAGATCAAGTTCGCTCTCGGTGGGCGCTCCGAAAGCCGATCCCCGGGGCATCTGGTCCACCACCGCGGCCGTGACGGCGGGATGGCCGTAGCCATGGATCATGGCCGTGAAATTGTTGATGCAGTCGTAGTAGACGTTTCCATCGACGTCCCAGACGCGGCAGCCCTCGCCGCGCTGGGCATAGATCGGAAACGGGTCGATGAAGACCGTTGTCCGGGTGTTTCCTCCCGGCATGACCTTGCGGGCCCGTTCGAACATCTCGCGGGACTTCGGCATTGAATCTGGATAGTGGCGCATAATCTTGTAAACCGATGAAGGAGACAGCCTTGGATGGCCGCGACGAAGGGCGCGACCTCTTTCGATCACTTGGTCATGATCGTGTGGCTCTGCTCGCGCAGGTACTGTGGCAGGAACCAGGAGCCGAGACCGCCCTTGCCGCTGACCCCGGTGCCCTTCCAGCCGCAGAATGGCTGCGCGCCTGGCCATGCACCCGTCGTTGCGCCGCTCGCACGGTTGGCATAGAGAACCCCCGCTTCGGCGGTGTCGAGGAAGTGACGCAACTCTTTTTGGTCGTTGGTAAAGATGCCGGCCGACAATCCGTAGGCGATGTCGTTGCCCTCTTCGATCGCGGCATCGAGACTATCAAAACCGCGGACGACCACGAAAGGCATGAAGAGTTCGTCGCGGGTCAGCCGGCCCGGACCATCAAGTTCGACGACCGTCGGCAGGACGTAGTTGTTCGCAAATCCCTGGCCCAGGGCGGCGCCCCCAAAATGCACCTTGCCTTTGCCCTCGACTTCCGACAGCGCTGCCTGGAAACGGCCGACTGTGGCGTCGCCATAGACAGGGCCCATAAAGGTCTCGGCCTTACGAGGATCTCCGACCACCAGCTTTCCAGCGAACGCTACCAGTTTCTCGATGAATTCCGCCTTGACCTTCTCGTCGACATACACGACCGAGCATGCGGAGCACTTCTGGCCTTGCAGGCCAAAAGCGGAGCGCGCCACCCCCTGCGCCGCGCGGTCGAGGTCGGCCTTGCTCGTCACGTAGGCGGGGTTCTTGCCACCCATTTCGGCGATGACGGGCTTCATGTGGGGCAGCGTTGCCATATGACGGAAGATGCTCATGCCGGTCTTATGGGAGCCGGTGAATGCAACGCCGTCGATGCCGTTATCGGTGGCAAGAAGGCGCCCCACCTCTCCATCGCCAAGCACGATGTTGAAAACACCTTCGGGCAATCCCGCTTTGCGAAGCGTTTCGGCAATCAGCAGTCCGGTCAGCGCGCAACCCGGCGACGGCTTGTAGACCACCGCATTGCCTGTCAACAGCGCACCCGAGACCATGCCGATCGACAAGGCGAGCGGAAAGTTGAAAGGAGCGATGACCGCGAAGACGCCATAGGGCTTCATGACGCTCGTAGCAGTCTCGTTTTCGACCAACACGTTCATGGGCCGGACGAACCCGTTGTTCGCCTTCATCTCCGATGCGTAGTACTCGACCATGTCGAGGCATTCCTCGGCTTCGCCGACTGCCTCGATGCGGGACTTTCCGATCTCGTAGAGCGCCGCCAAACCGAGGTCATATTTCCGCTCCGCCAGTGCCTCTCGCCAGCGAGTGCCGAATGCAAGGCGATCGTCCAGCGTCGAACGGTTCCAGGCCTTCGCGCCGGCCCGGGCTGCCTGGATCGCGGACTTGACGTCCGACGGGATTGAAACCGGGAACTTGCCGAGAGAGATCTTCTTGTCGATAGGGCTCAGGATCTCTTTCCGAGCGCCAGTCGCATACGGCGTCGACCACTCGCGATCCAGTGTGTTCTTCTCGAAATCCGGGATCATTGCATCGAGGTGAGCGTGAACAGGGGAAAAATCCACCCCGATGTTCGAGTAGGTCACACGCGGGAGTTCAGCCATTTCAAGTTCCTCCGAAAATCGGTATTTATCCCGATAATCAGGATTTGGCTTGCGAGTCAATCGAGGGGACCATAAAATGGAAATAATACCGAATTTCGGTATTGTTCGGGAGGAGGTTTCGGGTTCGGGTTACCTGGCGGAGCCCGACAGCCGAGGGCGTGCGGCCGTTCGGCTATTCTACGGAGCCCCTCGGACTCGACGCGCGGCGGGATAACGAGAGACCGACCTTGCCCCTCATGTCTGTTTTGAACGATAACCTTCTTGCAGTCGCAATTGTCAGATCGGCGTAGGTGCCCTTGAATACGAAATCGAAGAAGCCGAGCGCCAAGGACAGTCCCCTCGAGCGCTACATCTCGATCATGGAAACGGTCGCGCCGTTCGAGCATGGCTTGACGGCGATCGAGCTCGAAACGACGCTTGGACTGCCCAAAACCACGATCAACAGGCTGCTGCATGCCTTGATCGAAAGCGGGATGATCACCGCCGAGAGCGTTCGCAATCGGACATACCGCCTCGGCGATCGCTTGCTGCAGCTGCTACAGATGTCTCCGGATAGCGGCTGGCTGACGACGCTCGCGCAGCGACCGCTTCAGGATTTGGCCGACCGCACCGGCCAGTCGGCGTTCCTGTCGAAGTTCGACGGTACCGAGGTGCGCTCGGTCACCTGCGTCGCGCCCGATACTCCGGTCCGGACCTATGTCATGCCGGGTATGGCCATGCCTGTAAATGCGACCGCTTCGGCCAAGGCGATCCTTGCGTTTCATCCGCAGGAGACCGTGAACAGGATCCTGGCGACCGAGCTGCGCAGCTATACCGATCGGACTAAAACGAAGATCGCGGAGTTGACCAGGGAATTGGCGGAGGTTCGGCAGCAGGGCTATGCCATGGACCTGGCCGAGCATGTTCCGGGCCTGGGCTCGATTGCATTTCCGATAAGGCCGACGAGCGGTGAGGTGATGTACGCGGTGGGACTTACGGGACCCTACGGTCAGATCATAGAGCAAAACTTCAAGCAGCATTGCTCGGCGCTCGCAGAAGCCGCCCAGCGCATGGCGAAGCTGGCGCAGATGCACGCCTACAACGGATCGGCTATGGCCGCAAAGAGTGCTGCAGCGGATCAGCGATAGGTCGGTGCTTGAGAGGCCGGTCATCGCGCGAAGAGATGTTGCGCTTTGAACCTGTAGTTCGCGATAGGTTCTCGACGGAAGTGAATGTCCGGCTCCATCCCTCTGAGAACCACCCAATAGAAAACCTTAAACTTGGAGGCTCGCCCATTGCATTCAGAGTAGCTGCTCGGATGGCAGATAATCGACATCGATCACCAGCGCGATTTCGTCGGCGTGAAGCTGTCGACCTGGCCGAAAGCGATCAATAGTCGATGCGGGTCGACATGCAGAACCTGATGGCAACGATCGCCGACACTCTCCATTCGGTGTGAAGGCGATCGGGGCATTGGTACTGACGTTCGCAACAAGGGCGGCACGCGCGCCAAAAATTCGATGCCTCGTCAAATTTTGCTAAGCCGAGCGGGCAGCCAAGGCAGCAATAATAGCTCGTGTCGCATTTTCCGAGACGCCAGCCCCGAAGATCGGGACGGCACTGATTTCAGGCAAACTTGCTGCGGGGTTGTCGTGGTTTTATGGCTCGGCGAAAAACTTACCCTCGGTAAGCATGGTTTCGATACCGGCCAGCAATTCGCGATTTATGCCGGTGGAAATCCCTTTCGACGCAAGGTGCGCCACCAGCGCGCCGCTGCGAAGATTGCCGGCCGCACCGGGCGCGTAGGGACAGCCGCCTAGCCCGCCGGCAGCGGCATCGAACACCCTGAGCCCGAGGTCCCAGGCGGTATCGACGTTGGCGAGCGCCAGGCCGCCGGTGTCGTGGAAATGCCCGGCCAGCCGCGCAGCCTCTGCTTCTTCGAGGGTTGCCAGCACCATGGCATGCACGCGCTCGGGTGTCGCCCTGCCGATCGTGTCGGCAACGGCGATTTCGGCGCAGCCGAGATCGCGCAGGCGCGCGACGACTCTCGCGGCCGCGCCGGGTTCGATCGGGCCTTCATAGGGACAATCGACGGCACAGGAGACATAGCCCCGCACCGGCAAGGAATGCTCGGCGGCCCGCGCGATCACTGGCACAAAACGAGCCAGCCCTTCCTCGATGGTACAATTGGTGTTTCGTTTCGAAAACGTCTCGGAGGCGCTGCTGAAGACCGCGAGTTCCTGCGCGCCGGCCGCGATCGCGGCCCGCGCACCTTGCTCGTTGGGCACCAGCGCGGACAGCGTAAGCCCCGGACGCCGCACGGCGCGCCGCATGACCTCATCATGATCGGCCATCTGCGGCACCCATTTCGGCGAGACGAAAGCCGTCGCCTCGATGCGGGCGAAGCCGCAATCGGCCAGCATGCCGATCAGGCGCAGCTTCTGCCCGGTCGAGACCAGCCGCTTTTCGTTCTGCAGGCCGTCGCGCGGACCGACTTCGACGATCGTGGCCTGCCGATCCCCACCGGGCGATTCAATGGACGGCGGCATACATGATCTTTTCTTCGGAGGCCTCGTCGATGGTCATCTCCTCGACGATACGGCCCTGGCGCGCCACCAGTATGCGGTCCGACAGATTGAGGATTTCAGGCAGATAGGACGAGATAACGACGACGGCCGCGCCCGCATCGGCAAGCCGCTCGATAATCTGATGGATCTCGGCGATGGCGCCGACATCGACGCCGCGCGTCGGCTCGTCGAAGATGACCAGCGACGGCGCCTGGATTAGCGATTTGGCGATGACCACTTTCTGCTGATTGCCGCCGGAAAGCTCGACCACCCGAGCATTGGCGCCGATCGTGCGGACCTTCATCGTCTCGATCCATTCGGCCGATTGCCGGCGCGCTTCGCCAAGGCGGATTACGGAGACCGGATTGGAGCCCTTGGCCAGCTTGCCGAGGAATACGTTCTGGGCGATGCCCATCGTGTCGAATAGGCCGTCGAGCTTGCGGTCCTCTGTGATATAGGCGACGCCGCGCCGCACGGCCTGCCGTGGCACGCGGAAGTGCACCACCTCACCGCGCAGCGTGATGCGGCCACCATGGAAGAAGTCACGCTTCAAAACGCCCGCCGCGATCTTCATCATTTCGGTGCGGCCGGCACCGACCAGGCCGAACAGCCCGGTCACCTGGCCGGCAAAGACCGACAGCGTGGCGCTGCGCACCGCCTTACCCATCGAGACGTTCTCGAGCGCCAGCACCTTTTCGCCCGGTCGGCGCGCGACGTGTTTGGCGGCATCGTCGCCATAGAGCGTATCGGTCAGTTGCCGGCCAACCATCGCCTGGACGATTTTCTCGCGGGTGAGATTGCGCGCATCGTCGGTGACGATCAGCGCGCCGTCGCGCAGCACGCTGATGCGGTCGGCGATCGACAGCGCTTCTTCCAGCGCGTGTGAAATGAAGATGATGGAAGCGCCCTCGCCTTTCAGCCGCTCGACCAGGGCGAAGAAGTGCTGCTTTTCCTCCGGCGTCAGCGTCGCCGTCGGCTCGTCGAAGATGAAGATGCGGGCCTTGTGGTGAACCGCGCGGGCGATCTCGACCATCTGCTTCTTGGCGGCGCCGAGCGTCGACACCAGCGCGGTCGGCTCGACATGGAAGTTCAGCCGCTGCAGATGCTGCTGCGCCTTGATGTTGATGCCGCGCAACCGGTTGAAGAAGCTCTCCTCGCCGAGGAGGATGTTCTGGGCGACATTCATCGACGGGATGAGATTGGTTTCCTGGAACACCATGGCGATGCCGTGCTTCATGGCATCGGCGGGCGAGGAAAAGCCAACCGGTTTGCCGTCAATCAGCATCTCGCCCGACGTCAGCGGATAGAGGCCGGCCAGCACCTTGGTCAACGTCGACTTCCCCGCACCGTTCTCGCCGAGCAGCGCATCTCTCTCGGCGCCCTCATCATCGCCCTCGGCCTGCTGGTCGATGACGCGATGATCTTCATCGAAACCCTGGTGAGTCGCCTCGAACGCGGCGACGACAAACGGACCGCCGCCGAGTTCGCCTACTCCTCGACCGCCATGCCGCGGCTCACGGGTACGCTGGTCATCATCGCCGGCTTCGTGCCGGTCGGCTTTGCGCGCAGCGACGCCGGCGAATACACCTTCTCTCTGTTCGCCGTGGTTGCGATCGCTCTGCTCGCATCCTGGGTGGTCTCCGGACTCTTCGCGCCGGTCGTCGGCGTGGCGGTTATGAAGCCACCCAAGCATGCACACGGCGAGACACTGGGCGCGCCGATGCGTCTGTTCAAGCGTTTCCTGCTGGCCGCCATGCGCGCCAGGTGGATCACCATTTTGGCGACGATCGCAATGTTTGCGCTGGCGCTTCTCGGCACACGTTTCGTGCCGGAGCAGTTCTTCCCGGCGTCGGATCGCTCCGAACTCCTGGTCGACCTGAAGCTGCAGGACAACGCGTCGATTCTGGCGACGCGGGACATGATCAGCGAGTTCGAAGAATTCCTCGCCGGCGATCCTGATATCGAGCGCTTCTCCACCTATGTCGGCCAGGGCGCGATCCGCTTCTACCTGCCGCTCGACGTCGCCCTGCCCAATCCATACTTCGCCCAGTCCGTCATCGTGACGAAGGGCTTGGAAGAGCGTGAGCTGGTGCGCGCGCGCCTCGAAGAGGCACTGGCGACGCGCTTCCCCCAGGTCGTCGCGCGCGTCTATCCGCTCGAGCTCGGACCTCCGGTCGGCTGGCCTGTGAAATACCGCGTGAGCGGCCCGGACCCCGAACAGGTCCGTTCGATCGCCCTGCAGGTCGCAGATCTGATGGGGAGCGCGGCGAGCGTGCGCAACGTGAACTTTGACTGGGTCGAACCAGCGCGCGCGATGCGCATCCGTGTCGACCAGGAACAGGCCAGGCAGCTGGGGTTAAGCTCCGCGGTGGTGGCGACCGCGCTCAACGCCGTCGTGTCCGGCGTGACGGTGACGCAGGTGCGCGACAGCATCTATCTTATCGACGTGGTGGCGCGCGCCGAACAGTCGCAACGGACTTCGGTCGAATCGCTGCGCTCGCTCCAGATCCCGTTGCCGGGTGGGCATGTGGTTCCGCTAAGGCAGATCGCGAACTTCGAGTACACGCAGGAATACCCGATCGTCTGGCGTCGCAATCGCGTCCCGACGCTTACGGTGCAAGCCGACGTCGTGCCGGGCGTCCTGCCCGCCACGGCCATCAAGGCGGTCCAGCCCAGGATCGACGAACTCGCGGCAACCCTGCCCGCGGGCTACCATGTCGCGACAGGCGGTTCGGTCGAGGAGAGCGCCAAGGCAAAGGATTCAGTGATGGCCGTCGTGCCTGCCATGATGCTGCTGGTGCTGACCATCCTCATGTTCCAGCTCAAAAGCTTCCAGCGCGTATTCCTGGTGCTGAGCGTCGCACCGCTAGGCATCATCGGCGTGGTTGCGGCCCTGCTGCTCGCGAACGCTCCGCTCGGTTTCGTCGCGATCCTCGGCGTGCTGGCGCTTGGCGGCATGATCGCGCGCAACTCGGTGATCTTGATCGATCAGGTCGAGCACGAGAGGAACGCGGGAATGCATCCGTGGGACGCGGTGGTCACCGCCACGATCCACCGCACCCGTCCGATACTGCTCACCGCATCCGCCGCCTCGCTCGGCATGATCCCGATCGCGCCGACCGTCTTTTGGGGACCGATGGCCTATGCGATCATCGGCGGCCTAACCGGGGCGACGATCCTGACGCTGATCTTCCTGCCCGCGCTCTACGTCGCCTGGTTCCGGATAAGCGAACCGCAGCCGACCGATGTCGCCGCAAAGGTCAACGATGTGGAGCGCCTGGTTCCGCAGGCATGACAGAGACTACCCCGTGGTTCGCTTTTGTCGAGGACCGGAACTATGCTTCGGTTGGTTTCCCTATTTTTGGAGAGAGACGGGAGTTGCACCAATTGCCAGGCGCAAATGTCCGGTATTGGCAGATATGCAGGGCGGGTTGCTCGTCCGATATCAGGCGCACAGCAGTCGTTCTTGAAGCGTGGCGGGAGCGGCGGCTTCGGATCTAGGGGCGTGAGTTCGGCCGAGCGCGAGTGAACTTCCGCAAAGGTGAATGTTTTTCGCGTTCGACCTCCGAGGGGAATTGATCGATCGAACTGGTCCGCGACAAGCCCGATCCAGGCGGTCGCACTGGCATGCCC
>NZ_RZOL01000860.1:0-772 GCF_004022985.1 Mesorhizobium sp. M7A.F.Ca.ET.027.02.1.1
CCGTGTTGCCCGTCCATGGCCGGGATGCCAGGGCAGGATGACGGTCGGCACCGCCCAGACCGGGAACCCCAGGGTCTCCAGCGCAAACACGGCTGCACGGTTGCCGACCGAGCCGCGCGCGACATGGCTGGAAATGACGATGACCGCACGCGGCGCGTCGGTTTGTTCGGCGCTCATTGTCGTTTGATTCCTAACTGCCCCGGATGACGTAAAGCACGAGCCAGACCATCAGGCCCAGCGCCAGCAGCAGGCCCAGCGTGCGGCCAAAGCGGGTGCCCCAGACTTCGATCGGATCGGCGCGATCGGCATCGGCCGCGGTGACGTGATCGCGCATGCCTTTCGCGGCCCGCCCCGCAAACGAGTCGCCCGCCGGATTCGTCTCGTGCGCGATGCGATCGAGGATACGGCGCGATTCCTTCTCGCTGTCCTGGCGCTCCGCCATGATGATGTCCCGTTTTGCGGACCTTATCGCGTTCGTACGGCCAATCACAGACCCTTGCAGCGGCATTGGGCATGGCAGGCGAGGGGCTGCCGGCCCGGGCGGTTTTCTTGCGCGCTGATTGTGGTAATGCTTCGCGTGCAACTTCTACCGAGGGACCCCATCATGTTTGCCCAGCGCCTTGCCTCGCCGTCCATTTTCCGCACGCTGCCCGCCTTCCTGATGATGGCGATCGTGCTGCCGCTGCTTGCCGGCTGCGGCTACAACACCATCCCCACAGCGGAAGAAAACGCCAGGGCGGCATGGAGCGAGGTGCTGAACCAGTATCAGCGC
>NZ_RZOL01000861.1:0-765 GCF_004022985.1 Mesorhizobium sp. M7A.F.Ca.ET.027.02.1.1
CAGCTCGTGCACAGCGGAACGCTGCGTTCCGGTTTCGGCGAAACGTCGGAAGCGATCTACCTCACCCAGGGCTATGTCTACGAAACGGCGCAGGCCGCCGAAGCCCGTTTCAAGGGTGAGGAACCGGGCTTCATCTATTCGCGCTACGCCAATCCGACCGTCGACATGTTCGAAAAACGCATGTGCGCCCTGGAAGGCGCCGAAGACGCGCGCGCCACCGCGTCGGGCATGGCGGCGGTGACGGCCGCCCTTCTGTGCAGCGCCAAGGCCGGCGACCATATCGTGGCGGCACGTGCGCTGTTCGGCTCCTGCCGCTGGGTGGTCGAGACGCTGGCGCCGAGATACGGCATCGAGGCGACGCTGGTCGACGGCACCGACATCGCCAACTGGGAAAAGGCGGTCAAGCCGAACACCAAGCTGTTCTTCCTGGAAAGCCCGACCAATCCGACGCTGGAAGTGGTCGATATCGCCGCTGTCGCTTCGCTTGCCAATTCGATCGGCGCAAGGCTGATCGTCGACAATGTCTTCGCCACGCCCCTGCAGCAGAAGCCCTTGCAGCTCGGCGCCCATATCGTCGTCTATTCGGCGACCAAGCACATAGACGGCCAGGGGCGCTGTCTCGGCGGCGTGATACTGTCGGACAAGAAGTGGATCGACGAGAACCTGCACGACTATTTCCGCCATACCGGCCCAAGCCTTTCGCCCTTCAACGCCTGGACGTTGCTGAAGGGCCTGGAGACGCTGCCGCTACGTGTGCGCCAGCAG
>NZ_RZOL01000862.1:0-757 GCF_004022985.1 Mesorhizobium sp. M7A.F.Ca.ET.027.02.1.1
TCCTGACAGGAATGCGCCAACTGTCGTGCTACGATGAGAGCGGTCGGCCGGTGTTTACGACACCGATCTGCCAGCCTGCCATGAAGTGAAGAGGACAGTTCACCATGTCCGGGATCAACCGCCGCGCCTTGCTTCTCAGCTCCGGGAGCGCCGTCATCGCCTCCACGATTGCGGCAACGGCTCACGCCGGAGAGCCGCGAGGCCGGGACCGAGAACCGTCCCGCGACCTGCGGGCGCTGATAAAGGCGCACAAGGCAACGTACGCGGCGTTCGGCAAGGCAATCCAAGAAAGGGACGGCAGCAATCGCGAACACGACAGAGCCAGCCGGGCCGAGGAAAGGGCACTGCTGGCTGTCTGTGCCTATCGTGCGGTTAGGGAAGGTGATCGCCGGGCCAAGGCAAGATATCTTTTGAGGATCGAAGGCCGCGGCGAGCTCGACTTGGCAGAGCACATGCAGGCTCTTCTCCGTTCGACAATGTGGAAAGGATAGGGGACTGGCTTCCGCATCGCGGAACTTGGACGTCCGTGCCCTAATCAGAGCTTCGACAATGGTCGATGTTGCTCCAAGGCGGCCTATGTGCGGACGCTGCTGCGCGACGGTGCGAGCGGTTTGGACGAGAAGGACTGGGAGACGCTTTTGCAGTCGTTTTCAGATCATGACGGCTATTGATAGAGCGAGGCCATCCAGCCGCTCGGGGTTTGAGAAAAGCCGACGATGGATTGTCTCTTCCTTTGGCCGCCGAGACCGTCATAAGT
>NZ_RZOL01000863.1:0-756 GCF_004022985.1 Mesorhizobium sp. M7A.F.Ca.ET.027.02.1.1
TCCACATAGAGAAGTTGCCGTTCCGTCGCGATGACCTCGTCGAGTTCGAATTCGTCGGCGACGTCCGCCACACGGGCCGCGAGCGGCAGAACGCCTTCATCGCAGGCGACGACGAGCACCGCCCGGAACTCCAGGCCCTTGGCGAGATGCATGGTGCCGACCAGGGCGGCGGCGGCATCGCTGGCCTTTCCGGAAGATACGGTGCGATGCGGGAGTGCGGCGGCCTCGGCAATCGCTCGCGCGCGCGGAAGTTCGGCCGAGGAACGGACGAAAATGGCGATCTGATCGGGCGGGATGCGGTCTTCGAGCGATTGGCGGATAAAAGCGGCTGCCGCGTCGCGTTCGGCCGCCTCGTCGTCGGCGATCACCACTGTCGGCTCGAGCCCCTCGAACACCGATACCGCACCGCGCCGATCGTCCTCCAAGCCGTCGACGTCACGGATGGTTTTTGGAAGCAGGCGGTCAGCCATCTGCCTGATCTGCTGGGATGTGCGGTAATTCACCTTCAACGTGAAGGAGCGGCCGCGCACGTCGATGCCGAGCCCCTTCCACGAGAAAGGCTGCTGAAAGATCCGCTGGCCGATGTCGCCTGCGAAGAAGAGCGCATCGGGGCTGTCAGGCGCGATAGCCGCAAGGAAGCGCAACTCCGAAACGCCGAGATCCTGCGCCTCGTCGACCACGATATGCGTGAACGGCTTTTCGGCGCGCGCCGCATAGGTCCGTGTCACGCTGTCGAACAGCGAAGCCGGCGTGAAC
>NZ_RZOL01000864.1:0-753 GCF_004022985.1 Mesorhizobium sp. M7A.F.Ca.ET.027.02.1.1
GACAGGAGGCGCCTTCGCGATCCGCAAGCAGGTCGTGAAGGATATGCGCCTTGAGGATTATCGGGAGCGGGGGTCATTCGATATTGTCTCCGTCCAGGATCCCGACGAATTGAGCGAGACCGACAGCGCCCTTTGTGAATATCTCGACACCGGGAACGTCGAGGATTTCATCCGCTTGGCCGTTCGGGAGCGCTATTCGATCTTGCTTTCAGGAGGCACGTCGTCGGGCAAAACGACCTTTCTGAACGCGATTTTGCACGAGGTGCCTTCGGATGAGCGGATTCTCACCATTGAGGATACGCGAGAGGTCAAACCACACCAGCCCAACTATCTGCCCCTCGTCGCGTCAAAGGGCGACCAGGGCCTGGCGCGCGTGACCGTTGAAACGCTGCTGCAGGCGGCCATGCGCTTGCGGCCGGATCGAATCTTCCTGGGCGAGATCCGGGGAGCGGAAGCCTATTCGTTCTTGCGCGCCGTCAACACGGGTCATCCGGGATCGATCACGACGATCCATGCGGACAGCCCGACCGGTGCGTTCGAGCAGCTAGCATTGATGGTCATGCAGGCTGGGCTCGGGCTGAGCAAGGCGGAGATCATCGATTACGTGCGGTCTGTCCTGCCGATTGTGATCCAACAGACGCGCCGGGGCGGCTGGCGTGGTACTTCGGCGATCTGGTTCAACCGCATGACCGAATGGAGAGCCGCCAGAAAGGTTCCCCAGAATGTCTCGCGTATTCGCTTATAGGCTTTTCC
>NZ_RZOL01000865.1:0-743 GCF_004022985.1 Mesorhizobium sp. M7A.F.Ca.ET.027.02.1.1
GTGCCGAAAGACTCATCGCAATTGCACCACAATTGCGCGCCAAGGGCGCCGGCGACGTGATCTTTTTGCTACTCAGTGAAGACGCCGTCTCCGGCTCGCTGACGACCAAGAATCTGTCGCGCTTTGCGTCGCGGCGGCTGTTCGAGCGGCTGCAGCAACTGGAGGCCGTGCGCGAGCTTTCCGGCCGCACCACTTTTCGGCTGTTTGGGTTGTAGGGATGAGCCAAGCGTCTGCCCGCCGGAAGCCAAACGTTCAGCCGGCTTTGCTGGATACCGAGCTGGAACATCTGCCGGCCGAGCTTCGCTGGCGCGAGTGGATGGGCCGCGTCGAAGCGGTGATCTTTGCGGCAAATGAACCGGTGACACGTAGTGTCCTTGCGCGGGTGGTGGGGAAGAACTGCAATCTGGAGCTGATCATCGACGACATCCGCGCCGAGCTCGCCGGCCGCCCCTACGAGCTGGTCGCGGTCGCTGGCGGCTGGCAGCACCGGACCAAAATTTTTTTTGGGGACGCTATCCGCGCTGCCTTTGGCACGGCAGCGGGCGAGGGGGCAAAAGAACTGTCGCAGGCGGAGGCGCTGGTTTTGATGTGCATTGCCTATTTCCAGCCGATCACCCGTGGCGAGCTGTCAGGCTTCTTCGGCAAGGAAGTGTCGCGCGACCTGATCGGCGTGCTGCGCGCGCAAGATCTGATCGCCTCGGGGCCGCGCAGCCCGCAGCCGGGCGCGCCCTATACCTATGTGA
>NZ_RZOL01000866.1:0-743 GCF_004022985.1 Mesorhizobium sp. M7A.F.Ca.ET.027.02.1.1
GTCCCGTAGATGGCGCCGTCGAAGATGGGGCGTTGCAGCAGCACGCCAGCTTCCGCGTCAGTCCACTGCGGGAGAACGGTGGAGGCGGCAACACCGTCGGCGGCGTCCGCACCATCGGGTACCCGAATGACCGGCACCCCCGTCAGCGTCACGGCCGCCGCCAGACCCTGAGCACCTAGCCTCGCCTTCTCGGGCGGCAGGGGCTGGACTTCGGCCCGATTCTGATCTCGCTCCTCCAGCCGACGGTCAATGCTGGCCGTCAGGATCTCCCACCGCGAGCCGATCCTGCCATTGACGCGCCAGAAATCGACCAGCTCGTCCAGGTCCTGCGGGCGGCCGGTGAAGCCCTTGGCATCGGCGCGTTCAACTGCATCGACGAATGCGGTAGGATTCTCGACCCCGCGGGCGGTGACAAAGCGACTGACCTGGTTGTCGCCCAGGTCTTCGAGGGCGACCACTCGGTACCCGGATGTGGCTCCGCCTTGGACACGCTCCGTCCGTACAATGTCGCTATCCAACGCATCGCCGCTCTCGTTCGTCCGTGTATTGGTGTCCGGTGACGGATGCGGCAGCAGCTCGACGCACAGGCTCAGGTCGGTCGCAGGTCGCCAGGCGCTAATGCGGCCGGTCAGCACGATGTGGGCGCGGGCCTTCGCCGCGCCTAGCACGCTGGCGAACTTTCGGATCGCGATCTGGAAATCGCCAGGATGACGCAACCGTGCCTCGTCCACGGAGTCGAGAAG
>NZ_RZOL01000867.1:0-739 GCF_004022985.1 Mesorhizobium sp. M7A.F.Ca.ET.027.02.1.1
GGTTTGCAAGCCCGACGGCCTCTATTCGCTGGATCTGGCGCACTGGGTCGAGACCGGCGCGCTCGGATCTGTCGAAACCTTGTTCGAGCCGGCATATCGCGTGTCCATCGCCGGCATGGCCCGCACGCAGGACCGGCTGTTCATCAGCCTGATGGACAATGTGCGCGGCAAGGTCGTCGTCTGCGAGCGCAAGGATGGCAACTGGTCGCTGAAACCGGTGGCGCTGCCCGAAAATGGCAATGTCGGCATCAGCCATGCCGAGCAGTTCGGCTCGAGCGTGTCCTTTTCCTTCACCGATTTCCTGACCCCGAGTTCGATCATCTGGTCTGACGACAATGGCGAGACGCTCGCTACCGTGAAGTCGCAGCCGGCGCGTTTCGATGCCTCGCCGCTCATCTCGGAACAGTTCGAGGCGCGCTCCAAGGACGGCACGATGATCCCTTATTTTGTCGTCAGGCGGCGCGATCAGAAGGGGCCGGTGCCGACGCTGCTTTACGGCTATGGCGGTTTCGAAGTGCCGCTGCTGCCCGGCTATGCCGGCGTGCGCGGGAGGCTATGGCTGGAAAAGGGCAATGCCTATGTGCAGGCCTGCATCCGCGGCGGCGGCGAGTTCGGCCCGGCCTGGCATCAAGCGGCGCTCAAGGGCAATCGCCAAAACGGATTCGATGATTTCGCAGCGGTCGCGCAGGACGTCGTCAAGCGCGGCATCGCGACAGCAAGCTCACTCGGCATCCAGGGG
>NZ_RZOL01000868.1:0-736 GCF_004022985.1 Mesorhizobium sp. M7A.F.Ca.ET.027.02.1.1
CCGCCTGCGCGCCCTCTCACTCGGAGTGGGTGTGCAGCCGCCACGAAGCCATCGAGCTGTCGCGGCTCTGCGCGGCGCGGCCTGATCTGTCCCGCGTGACGTTGTGCATGTGGCGCGCCTTCGTCTTCCCGGCGCTGTGCCAGGAAAGCGGTTTCGTCTGGGCGGTCAGCTATCAGGATGCTGCGATCCATGCCGGCAACCTCTATCGCTTCGACGGCTGGGTGCAGCCCGCCATATCGCAGCGGCATCGATCCGCGCTCAGGCAGGAAAGGTCGCCGTAAGGTGGTCTTGGGCTGGCGCGACGAGGCCAGCGAGCGACGGCGGCGTCGTGCGATCGGGCTGGTGGCCAGTTCCGACCTCGGCGCCGTCCACCGCCATGATGTCCGTGACTTCGCGCACGGTGCACTCATCAGCCCATGAAGGCAGGGCCACATCCCCTCGCGGGGACGTTGCCGAGCCCAATGTCGCGGAGCATGTGACGCTGCTCGGCGGCGCCGGCACCCAAGGCCTCATCTTGATGTCAGCCCGCCGGGGGGCTGGGGTCACCGGGTTTCAGCGATCGGCCGCGTCTCGCGGGTCAGGATTCCCGGAACGGCGCGAATGCCGGCGTGGAAACGGCTGTGTCAGTCCCGCCCCATCTGAGCTGCCGGTGGATCTATCCCTCCGAAACGTAACAGGGGCAAAACCCCGGGCAGTTTCGATGCCGCTGCGCAAGTTGTTGGTGGTCGGTCAGAAT
>NZ_RZOL01000869.1:0-732 GCF_004022985.1 Mesorhizobium sp. M7A.F.Ca.ET.027.02.1.1
CCTCTACCGTATAGTCGAAATCGCCGGCGCCGAACTTCCAGGCCGCACCATAGTTTGCCGGCCGCCACCAGTCGATGACCCGCGGCCCGCTCTTTGCGGCCTGGCGGACCCGCAATTGCTCGACATCATGCCAGAACTGCGCCCGATTGAGCTCCGGCCACACCGGGACCATTTCGGCGAACGTCTCCTTCTCCCCTGACACTACGTCACTCTGGTGGCTGCGAGCGGTGCTCACTCGGCGGATGATGCTGTGAGCCGCAGGCGTCAACACGATGGGGTCACGCTCCCGGATCAGCCGATCCACCGCCCGCGAGGCCGCGACTAGCACCCACTCGAAGCGCTGCGAGACCTGGTTACTCAGGTTGCTGAGCATCGGCGCGGTGCATAGCAGCGCCTCCAGGCCGACCACGAGGGCCGGGTCGATGACCGGACTCCGCCCCACATAGGCGGCAAGCTCATGCGACAGATGGTCGACGGCGTGCTTCTTTTTCGGCGCCGCACGCCCGATCGCCGCGAGCAACCAGCTGACGCTCGCCGGTGTGCCAGGCAAGCCCGAGATCAACTCGGACAGCAGCCGCCGGTCGAGATCCCCTGGCTCCGCCAGGACCGCCTGGCGCACCGCATCGATCTCGGCTTCCGTCCCGATCGCATTCAGGGCACGCATTGCAGTGAGCCGGCGATAGCCGGCATCTGCGGGATCGCTGGCCAGTCTGATGACCTCGGGTGCCAGGC
>NZ_RZOL01000086.1:0-18207 GCF_004022985.1 Mesorhizobium sp. M7A.F.Ca.ET.027.02.1.1
GGCGGCATCAGCAGCGGAAAAAGGATGAAGACATCGACCCACGACGTCGGCTGCTTCATCAGCCGCAGCATGTTTTTGGAGGCAAGCAGCCGGGCGACCAGATCCGCGGCGACAAGCGCGGCCGCCGAATAGTCGAGCCAGAGGAAGGACGGCTTGTCCTGAAGAACCGGCGTCGCGATGAAGAAGGCGATGATGGCGAGGTCGATGACGACGGCCACCAGTTGGAACCGGAAAGCGGCCGGCGTGCGCCCATGATAGAGCCTGCGCAGCCTGTCACGCAGCCGCGCCAAGGCTGAAACCGCCTGCGACCCGTTCCTCTGCGCCGGCTTCATACTGACTGCGCTGGCGTTCGCGGCAGCGACCGCCCGGCTGACCGCCGCGCGCGAGAAAGAGCGGGGGTCACACCAGCTCCACTTCGACCACACCCGGCACCGCGCGCATCGCCGAAGCGATCTGTGGCGAAATCCGGTAGCGGTTCGGCAACTCGATTTCGATTTCCCCCTCGCCCTCTTCCTTGATCAGCACGAAGCTGACCTGGCCTTCGCCCCTGACGGTCAGTTGGCCGGCCAGCGTGTTGATCGGCGAGGCGTTGCGCACGAAGATGCGAAGTGCCTTCTGGATACGGCTTGCCTCGTCCTCCAGCGACTGCACTGAGTTGATGCGCAGATTGACGCCTTCCGGCCTGTCCTCGGCGGCAACGGTGATGACCACGGAGCGGCCGGCCTCGAGCAGATCTCGATATTGCGCCAGTCCTTCGGAAAACAGCACGGCTTCGTACTGGCCGGATGTGTCGGAAAAGGCGATAACGCCCATCTTGTTGCCGGTGCGCGTCTTGCGCTCCTGCTTGGACGTCACCGTGCCGGCCAGACGGCCGGCGGCGGCACCGCGTTTGACGGCCGCCGAAAACTCGGCCCAGGTCTGAACCCGCATCTTCTGCAGGGCTGCCTTGTACTCGTCGAGCGGGTGCGCCGAGAGATAGAAGCCGACCACCTGGAATTCACGGTGCAGCCGGTCGGCGGCGAGCCATGGCTCTGTCGCCGGCAGATTGAGTGCCTGCGACTGAGCGCCGAGCGAAGCGCCGAAGATGTCGTGCTGGCCGGAAACCGCGTTCTGCTGCGCCAGCGACGCCAGTCCCATCATGCGTTCCACGCCCGACATCATCGATGCGCGGTCATGGCCGAAGCAATCGAGCGCGCCGGCCATGATCAGGCTTTCGAAGACGCGCTTGCCGACGATCTTGGGATCGACCCGCTCGCAGAAATCGGCGAGGTTCTTGAACGGCTTTTCGCCACGCTGGGCAACGATGTGCTCGACCGCCGCATCGCCGACGCCCTTGAGCGCTGCCAGCGAATAGTAGATGCGGTTCTCACCGACCTCGAAGGGGCGAAAGCTCGACATCACCGAAGGCGCCAGAACCTCGATGCCAAGGCGCAGCGCGTCCTGGCGGAAATCGGCCAGCTTGTCGGTGTTGCCCATGTCGAGCGTCATCGACGCTGCCAGGAACTCGACCGGATAATGCGCCTTGAGATAGGCGGTCTGGTACGAAACCACCGCATAGGCGGCGGCGTGCGATTTGTTGAAACCATAGTCGGCGAACTTGGCCAGCAGGTCGAAAATGAAATCGGCTTGCGGCTTGCCGACGCCACGCTCGACCGCGCCGGAGACGAAGCGCTCACGCTGCTTGTCCATCTCGGCGCGGATCTTCTTGCCCATGGCGCGGCGCAGCAGATCGGCTTCGCCGAGCGAGTAGCCGGACAGCTCCTGCGCGATCTGCATCACCTGTTCCTGGTAGACGATGACGCCTTGCGTCTCCTTCACCAGATGGTCGATCTTGGGATGGATCGACGCCATCTCCTCCTCGCCATGCTTTCTGGCGTTGTAGGTCGGAATGTTCTCCATCGGACCGGGGCGGTAGAGCGCGACCAGCGCGATGATGTCCTCGATGCAGTCGGGCCGCATGCCGATCAGCGCCTTGCGCATGCCGGCGCTTTCCACCTGGAACACGCCGACCACTTCGCCGCGCGACAGCATGGCGTAGGTCTCGGGATCGTCGAGCGGGATCGTTGCCAGGTCGATCTCGATGCCGCGCCGGCGGATCAGCTTGACCGCCGTCTCCAGCACGGTCAGCGTCTTCAGGCCGAGGAAGTCGAACTTCACCAGCCCGGCCTGCTCGACATATTTCATGTTGAACTGGGTGACGGGCATGTCCGAGCGCGGATCGCGGTACATCGGCACCAGTTCCGACAGCGGCCGGTCGCCGATGACGATGCCGGCGGCGTGCGTCGAGGCGTGGCGGTAAAGGCCCTCCAGCTTCTGCGCCATGTCGAGCAGCGTCTGGACGATCGGCTCCCTCTCGGCCTCTTCGGCAAAACGCGGCTCGTTGGCGATGGCGTCGGCGAGCTTGACCGGATTGGCCGGGTTCTGCGGCACCATCTTGGAGAGCTTGTCGACCTGGCCATACGGCATCTGCAGCACGCGGCCGACGTCGCGAAGCACGGCGCGGGCCTGCAACGTACCAAAGGTGATGATCTGGCCGACCTGGTCGCGGCCGTATTTCTGCTGGACGTAGCGGATGACCTCTTCACGCCGATCCTGGCAGAAGTCGATGTCGAAGTCGGGCATCGACACGCGGTCGGGATTGAGGAAGCGCTCGAACAGAAGCGAGAAGCGCAACGGATCGATATCGGTGATGGTCGTCGAATAGGCGACCAGCGAGCCTGCGCCCGAACCGCGGCCAGGCCCGACCGGGATGCCTTGCGCCTTGGCCCATTTGATGAAGTCGGCAACGATCAGGAAGTAGCCGGGAAACTTCATCTTGGTGATGATGCCAAGCTCGAAATTCAACCGCTCGCGGTATTGCTCGACCGTATAGCCTGATGTCGGGCCATGCATGGCGAGGCGCGCGTCGAGCCCCTCATGCGCCTGGCGGGCCAGTTCGTCGGCTTCCGCCTGCACCGCGACGTCATTGTCGGCGACATCGCCGCCGGTGAAGCGCGGCAGGATCGGATTGCGGTTTTTGGGATAATAGGAGCAGCGCAGCGCGATCTCGACAGTGTTGTCGATCGCCTCTGGCAGATCGGCAAAGAGCCTGGCCATATCGGCCTGGCTGCGCAGGAAATTGTCCGGCGACAGCCGGCGACGATTATCGGCGGCCACGACCGATCCTTCGGCGATGGCGATCAGCGCGTCATGTGCGTCATAGTCGTCGCGAGAGGAAAAGAACGCCTCGTTGGTGGCGACCAGGGGCAATTCATGCGCATAGGCCAGATCGATCGAGGATTTCTCGATTACGCGATCATAACCGGAAACCCGGTCCAGTTCGACATAGAGGCGATCGCCGAACATTGCCTTCAGGGTCAAAAGCCGTGCCTCGGCCAGATCGCGGCGATCTTCCTTGATGGCGGTGCCGATCGGTCCGCGCGGCCCACCGCTGAGGCAGATCAACCCGTCACAAAAGCCTTCCATCATTTCCGTGGTCAGGTGCACGGCTTCGCCCGGCGGCGTTTCGAGGTAGACGCGGCTGACCAGCCTGACCAGGTTGGAATAGCCGGCCTCGGTCGCGGCAAGCAGGACGACCGGCCGCATATCGGGACCCTGCCGCCTGCGGTCGCGCTGGCCATCGCTGTTTTCGCCGGAAAAGGCGAGCGCCGTTTGACAGCCGATAATCGGCTGAATGCCGTCCTTCACCGCCTTCTGCGCGAATTCCAGGGCGCCGAACAGGTTGTTGGTGTCGGTGACGGCGATGGCCGGGGCTTCGTCCTTGACCGCATGAGCGACCACCTTGCCGATCTGCAAGGCGCCTTCCAGCAGCGAATAGGCCGAATGCACGCGCAGATGGACGAAGGGCCGCGCCGGGGCCTCCGGCCGCGCCGCAGCAATCGCTGCTTCGCGCTTCAGGGGATCGCGGGGAAGTTTTTCGTCGGCCATGGTGCTGCGTGAAGGTCCTTGAGTCGATGGAGATGTATTGTCCGGGACCGCGCGATGCCAGTCCAGCACAAACCACTGCTGATCACAGGCTGCCTGCCCGGCTAGCCTTACGCAAACTCCATGATCACCGCGTCGACAGCCAGGCTGTCACCCGGTTTGGCGTTGAGCTTGGAGACGACAAGGTCGCGTTCAGCACGCAGTACGTTTTCCATCTTCATCGCTTCCACCACCGCCAAGGTCTCGCCGGCCTTGACCTCCTGGCCTTCGGCAACGGCAATCGACACGACAAGGCCGGGCATCGGGCAAAGCAGCAGGTTCGACGTGTCCGGCGCCACCTTTTCGGGCATCAGCCTTTCCAACTCGGCGGTGCGCGGCAGCATGGCGCGCGCGGTCACCGACATGCCTTTCCAGGCTATGCGAAAGCCGTTGGCAACCGGCCTGACCTGAGCCGTAACCTTGCGCTTGCCGACCGTGCCGCGCCAGACCAGGTCGCCCGGCCGCCAGTCTGATGCAACGGTCAACGCCCTGCCGGCCTCGATCGACAGATCGATTTCCATCGGAATGGAAATCATGCCCTCGATAATCGAGGCCGACAGATAGTCATCGCCGATCTTTACCACCCAGTCGCGCTTCAGAGCTCCCGAATGCGGCGCCAGCCGCCCGCCCAGCCGGTCGAGCCGGTCACGGCGCAGCAGTTCCACCGCCGTCGCAATCGACGCCAGCACGGCCTTCTCATCGTCGTTCGGTACGACCGGCGCGAAGCCGTCGGGATATTCCTCCGATATGAAAGCGGTCGATATCCGCCCTTCCCGCCAACGCGGATGCTGCATCAAGGCAGCCAGGAACGGAATGTTGTGCTCGATACCGTCGACGACGAAGCTGTCGAGCGCTTCCGACATGGCATCGATCGCCTCCAGACGCGTCGGCGCCCAGGTGCACAGCTTGGCGAGCATCGGATCGTAGAACATCGAGATTTCGGAGCCCTCGGTGACGCCGGTGTCGTTGCGGATGATGACATCGCCGAATTGTCCTTCCTCAGGTGGCTGGTAGCGTGTCAGCCGGCCGATCGACGGCAAGAAGTTGCGGTAGGGGTCTTCGGCATAGAGCCGGCTTTCCACCGCCCAGCCGTTCAGCTTGACGTCGCATTGCTTGATGGCAAGCTTGGCGCCGGCGGCGACGCGGATCATCTGCTCGACCAGATCGATGCCGGTGACGAGCTCCGTCACCGGATGCTCGACCTGCAATCGTGTATTCATTTCAAGGAAATAGAAGTTCTTGTCCTTGTCGACGATGAATTCGACCGTGCCGGCGCTCTGGTAGTCGACGGCCTTGGCCAGCGCCACCGACTGCTCACCCATAGCCTGGCGCGTCTCGGCATCCAGGAACGGCGACGGCGCCTCTTCGGCGACCTTCTGGTTGCGTCGCTGGATCGAGCATTCGCGCTCGCCGAGATAGAGCGCATTGCCATGCGCGTCGGCCAGCACCTGAATTTCGATATGGCGCGGATCGACGACGAATTTCTCGATGAAGACACGATCGTCGCCGAACGAACTCTTGGCTTCCGAGCGCGCGCGGTCGAAGCCGTCGCGCACTTCGGCCTCGCTCCAGGCGATGCGCATGCCCTTGCCGCCGCCGCCGGCCGAAGCCTTGATCATCACGGGGTAGCCGATTTCGCCGGCAATCTTTTCGGCATGGTCGGCATTCTCGATGACGCCGAGCCAGCCGGGCACGGTGGAAACCTTGGCGGCGTTGGCGAACTTCTTCGATTCGATCTTGTCGCCCATCGCCTTTATGGCCTTGGGCTTCGGGCCGATGAAAATGATGCCTTCCGCTTCCAGCGCTTCGCAGAAGGCCGCCCGCTCGGACAGGAATCCGTAGCCGGGATGCACGGCCTGGGCCCCCGTTTCCTTGCAGGCGGCGATGATCTTTTCCGGGACGAGATAGCTCAGCGCGGCTGGTGAAGGCCCGATATGCACCGCCTCGTCGGCCATCTCGACATGCACGGCATCGCGATCGGCATCGGAATAGACGGCAACCGTGGCGATGCCCATCTTGCGCGCCGTCTTGATGACGCGGCAGGCAATTTCGCCGCGATTGGCGATCAGGATCTTGGTGAACATGCGAAATGTCATCCCTCGGGTCGGCCGTTCCTTTTATGGCCTGTGCTTGCAGGGTCAAGCCGACCATGCAATTCACTGCCTTTCAATCGACTTGCGATTCCAATTCATCGCCGTGGCCCAGTCAGGGAGCCAGCCGCCAGTTGATCGTGTCGGCAAAACCTGAAACCTTGGAAAAAACTCGCATTGGAGGACGTCTGATGAAAACCCGCGCCGCTGTTGCTGTCGCCGCCGGAAAGCCGCTGGAGATCATGGAGGTCGATCTCGACGGCCCACGTGAGGGCGAGGTGCTGGTCGAGATCAAGGCGACCGGCATCTGCCACACCGACGAATTCACGCTGTCGGGCGCCGATCCGGAAGGTCTGTTTCCGGCCATCCTCGGCCATGAGGGCGCCGGCGTCGTCGTCGATATCGGCAAGGGCGTCACCTCGCTCAAGAAGGGCGATCACGTCATCCCGCTCTACACGCCCGAATGCCGCCAGTGCCATTCCTGCCTGTCGCGAAAAACCAATCTGTGCACGGCCATCCGCGCCACCCAGGGCCAGGGCCTGATGCCCGATGGTTCATCGCGCTTCTCGATCGGCAAGGACAAGATCTTTCACTATATGGGCTGCTCGACCTTCTCCAACTTCACCGTGCTGCCCGAGATCGCGCTGGCCAAGGTCAACCCCGACGCGCCCTTCGACAAGATCTGCTACATCGGCTGCGGCGTCACCACCGGCATCGGTGCTGTGATCAACACCGCCAAGGTCGAGATCGGCGCCACCGCCGTCGTCTTCGGCCTCGGCGGAATCGGCCTCAACGTGATCCAAGGCCTGAAACTTGCCGGCGCCGACATGATCATCGGCGTCGATTTGAACAACGACAAGAAGGAGTGGGGCGAGCGCTTCGGCATGACGCATTTCGTCAATCCGAAGGAGATCGACGGCGATGTCGTGCCCCACCTCGTCAACATGACCAAGCGTGGCGCCGACCAGATCGGCGGCGCCGACTACACATTCGACTGCACCGGCAGCACCAAGGTGATGCGCCAGGCGCTGGAAGCCTCGCATCGCGGCTGGGGCAAGTCGGTCGTCATCGGCGTCGCCGGTGCCGGCCAGGAGATTTCCACACGGCCGTTCCAGCTGGTCACCGGCCGCACCTGGATGGGAACCGCCTTCGGTGGCGCGCGCGGCCGCACCGACGTGCCCAAGATCGTCGACTGGTACATGGACGGCAAGATCCAGATCGACCCGATGATCACTCACACGCTGAAGCTCGAGGACATCAACAAGGGTTTCGATCTCATGCATGAGGGCAAATCGATCAGAAGCGTCGTGGTTTACTGAGGAAGATACCAGGCCGCCGCCCAATCGGCCCGCGACCTCTGTGGTTCACAAGTGGGAGGAGAAAAGAAACATGAGCGAACTCCCCGCCATTCTCGTCGATGCAGACGCCTGCCCGGTCAAGGCCGAGGTCGAAAAAGTGGCCGACCGGCATGGCGTCGTTGTCACCTACGTCTCCAATGGCGGCCTGCGGCCATCGCGCGATCCGATGATCCGCAATGTCGTGGTTTCCAAAGGTGCCGATGCCGCCGACGACTGGATCGTGGACAATGCACGCACCAACGACATTGTGATCACCGCCGACATTCCGCTGGCCGCCCGCGCGGTGGCACTCGGCGCGCATGTGCTTGGGCCAACGGGGCGCCCCTTCACGCCGGAAACGATCGGCATGGCGGTAGCGATGCGTGACCTGAAGCAGCATCTGCGCGAGACCGGCGAAAGCAAGGGCTACAATGCCAGCTTCGCGCCGCAAGACCGGTCGCGGTTTCTCGGCGAACTCGACCGCATCTTGCGGCGGGCGCTCAAATCCGCCACACCAGACTAGAAACCGAGCGCCATTCAAGGTTGGAACCGACATGGCTGCCGAAACCCCGGTGAAGTCTCCCATTCAGCGCCACATGTTGTTCGCTGTGTCGGCCTGCGTTGGCGTTTTTGCGCTTCTCGTGGCGTTGCTGCTGCACGCCCCGCTTGCCTATTCGATCGGCGCCAACGCGTTCTTTGCCGCTTATGTCATTCTCGTCGTCGCCCAGATGCCGAAGTTCACCGGCAGGTATCTGAGCAGGAATGCGCGTGCCACGGACCAGCCGGTGCTGGTCATCTTCGCTGTGACGCTTGTCGTCGTCGGCGTAGCCGTTATCTCATTGTTCCTGCTGATCAATCAGAAGGACAGAAGCCATCCCGTCGAGCTCACCTTCGCGCTGCTGTCGATCCCGCTCGGCTGGTTCACCATTCATGCCATGGCAGCGCTCCATTATGCTCATGTCTACTGGATGGACGGCGATGCTGTGGATGCCGAGACCAGGAAGAAAATCCCTGTCGGCGGACTGCTGTTCCCGGGTGACAAACGGCCGGAGGGCTGGGATTTCCTGTACTTCTCGACGGTGATCGGCATGACGGCACAGACCGCCGATACCAACATCTCGACCACGCATATGCGTCGTGTCGTGCTTGTCCATTCCATCCTGTCGTTTTTCTTCAACACGGTCATCGTCGCCGCCGCCGTCAATCTCGCCGTCAGCCTAGGCGGTCCGTAATAAATCCGTGATCGGATGAAACATCGGTTTGGATCGCGACGTATCAGGAGGACAATGAACGCGCAGGCCATGCCGCGAGGCCGGGAGACGAAACGATGGAATCCGTTGCCAGAAGCCAATCCGCCGCCGATCCAGGCGCTTCTGCGTCGAACGACAAAACGCTGATCTACCGGCAGTCGCGCTGGACGCGGCTGACGCATTGGCTCTGGGCCATCTCCTTGTTCTTCATGCTGCTGTCAGGCCTGCAGATCTTCAATGCCCGTCCGCAGCTCTATATCGGCAAAGAATCGGGCTTCGAATACAACAACACCATCTTCGCCATCGGCGCCGAGAATTCCGATGCGGGTCCGCGCGGCTACACGGAAATCTTCGGGCATCGCTTCGACACCACTGGCGTGCTCGGCTGGTCGGGTCCGGCCGGCCAGGAGACGTCCCGCGCCTTCCCGTCCTGGGCGACCATCCCATCCTACTATGATCTCGGCACCGCGCGCGTCATCCATTTCTTCTTTGCCTGGATACTGACCACGACGTTGATCGTCTGGTTTGTCGCCAGCACCGTGAACGGCCATCTGCGGCGCGATCTCGCGCCACGCCTCGACGATTTGAAACGATTGCCGCAAGACATCGTTGACCACGCCAAGCTCAAATTCCACCACACGCGCGAATACAACACGCTGCAGAAGATGGCCTATGGCGGGGTGCTGTTCGTGCTGTTGCCGCTGATGATCATCACCGGTCTGGCCATGTCGCCGAGCATGAATTCGGTGCTGCCGTTCCTCAACGATCTGCTCGGTGGCCGGCAGACGGCACGCACCATCCATTTCACCGTCATGGTGCTATTGGTCGCCTTCTTCGTCGTCCATATCCTCATGATCCTGGCCGCCGGCCCGATCAACGAACTGCGCTCGATCATCACCGGCTGGTATCGGACAGATCCTCCCGCACAGGACGATACAGCCGAGAGGAGTGCCTGACATGGCAAAATTCCAGATCAGCCGCCGCAAATTCCTGACCGGTGCCAGTCTTGGCGTCTCCGGCATCATGCTGTCGGGCTGCGACGCCTTCGACAGTCAGCTAGGTGTTGGCAGCGGCCTGCGCAGTTTCCTCGAAAACGCCAATGGCCTGACCTACCGCGCACAGCGGCTGCTTGCCGGAAGTGACGCGCTGGCCCCGGAATTCACCGAGGCCGACATCCGCCAGCCGCAGCGGCCGAATGGTGTCACCGCTCCCGATGACGATGTCTACAAGGGCTTGCTCGCCAACAACTTTGCCGACTGGCGACTGGAGGTTTCAGGCCTTGTCGAGAAGCCGCTATCGCTCAGCCGCGAGCAACTCCAGAATATGCCGAGCCGCACCCAGATCACCCGCCATGACTGCGTCGAAGGCTGGAGCTGCATCGCCAAATGGACCGGCACGCCGCTGTCGCTGGTGCTGGACCAGGCGGTGGTCAAACCGCAGGCGCGCTACGTCATGTTCCATTGCCTCGATACGATCGACCGCAGCCTCTCCGGCGACATCAAATATTACGGCAGCATCGACCTGATCGATGCCCGTCACCCGCAGACGATCCTCGCCTATGGCCTGAACGGCAAGCCGCTGCCGGTCGAGAACGGCGCTCCGCTGCGGGTTCGCGTCGAGCGCCAACTCGGCTACAAGATGCCGAAATATCTCTACAAGATCGAGCTGGTCGACGGCTTCGCCACTGTCGGCGGCGGTCGCGGCGGCTATTGGGAAGACAATGGTTATGACTGGTACGGCGGAATCTGAATCGCACACCGCAAACGCTGCGGCCCCAAAGATGGCCAACCTATAGCGAGCGGCGAAACAGTTCGCCCTTTCCGGCGATCTGCTCGCCAATGCCGCCTAGCCGCAGCATGTGCCAGGCAAGGGCGTGATTGCTCGAGGTTACCGGTTTCCCCAGTTCCTTCTCGACCTCCTCGATGATGCGGGCAACGCGCATGCTGGTGCAGGAAACGAACACCGCCTCACAGTCGCTCGACACACCGATTTCCAAGATGGCTTGCTTGACCGATGCCGGCGTGATGCGCGCAACGACATTGTCATCCGCCTCGTTGAAGGAGCCCATGACCGGAATGTCCATCCCCCGCGCCATCAGCGATGCACGTAGCGAATGATTGATTTTCGCCAGATAAGGGGTGAGCAGCGCGATCCGCGAGACGCCCAGGGCCTTCAGCGCCGCCCTTGCCGCCGTCACCGGATTGGTCACTTGCACGCCCGGCAGCACCTCATGAACGCGCTCGGCGACCTTGTGCTCGCCGATAACCAGCGCTCCCGAGGTGCAGGCAAAACCGATCACATCGAACTTGACGTCCGGCAAGAGCCCGACAGTTTCCGGGATGACGGCCGACATCTTCATCAGGTTTTCCGGCGTGATCTCGACATCGCTGTAGAGCCGCGCCTCGTACAGCGCGATGTCGCGCGCGGGCAGCGCATAGCGGAATTCATCCTCGATGGTCTGGTCGGTTCGAAGGACGAGCAGGCCGAGATTGGCGCGGGTGCCGATGCCGTCGTCGGTCTTGAAGGGAATGTGTTCCTTGTCGACGACAAGCGCATCGTCGGCGCGGCTAAGCGGGGCGTCCATGGCGCAGTCCCCTTCCTGATGCCAATCAGAATTGTCGACAATAGAAACGACAACTTTGCCAAACGTGTCAAGAGCTCCGTTCCAATTTTGGGAACCGGGAAATGCCGGCATTTTCGCCCTGTCTGAACGGTGAATCGATCGTCGACCCACGCGCCCGTTGACAATGACCAGCGTCTTCCGGTTGAATTGTCGACAATAGAAACGACAACCATTCGGGACAGCGATGCAAGTATTGATCTTGGGCGGCGGCGTTGTCGGGATCACCACTGCCTATCAGTTGCAGAAGGACGGCCATACGGTCACCGTTCTCGAGCAGGCATCACAGGTGGCCGAAGGGGCAAGCTGGGCAAATGCCGGCATGATCGCGCCCGGCCATTCCTTCGTCTGGTCATCGCCGGCCGCGCCAAAAATCCTGCTGAAGTCGCTGTTCCAGAAAGACCAGGCGCTTCGTTTCAAGCTCTCCGCCGACCCGCATCTCTACAGCTGGTCGCTGCGCTTCCTCATGCAATGCACGGCCGCCAAAGCGCGTCGCAACACCCTTCTCAAACATCGGCTTGCGGTCCATTCCCAATCGGTCCTGCAGGCGGTCGTCAGGGAGGAAGCGATCCAGTACGACAGGACATCGGCCGGCATTCTTTACTTCCACCGCAACCGCCAGGCGCTCGACAAGGGCATCGCCAACATGCGCCTGCTGGAGGCCGACGGCCAGGAGATCCGTATCGTCGACGCGCAGGAAATCGTTGACCGCGAGCCGGCGCTGGCTTCGTCGCGCGACAACATCGCCGGCGGCGTATTGTGTCCGACCGACGAAACCGGCGACGCCGCCAAGTTCACGCGCGCGCTGGCGGCCATCGTCGAAAATAGGGGCGGCAAGATCCTGACAGGGACCAGGATCGTGGGGATCGAACGCAGAAAGGAAACGATCACCAAGATCGTCACCGACAAGGGAGAGTTTCTGGCCGACACCTACGTTCTGTGTCTCGGCGCCGAGAGCCCCGTCCTCGCCCGCAAGATCGGCCTTGGCCTGCCGATCTATCCGGTCAAGGGATATTCCATGACCATTCCCATCGTCGACCAGGCGCTGGCTCCAAAACTCCCTGTCATCGATGAGCACAATCTCGTCGCCATCACGCCGATGGGCGATCGCATCCGCGTGACCGCCACTGCGGAATTCGCGGGCTATGATCGCAGCCACAAGCCTTCGGATTTCGCCTTCATGAAGCGCGTCACGCAGGACCTGTTCCCGCGCGGCATCGCCTTTGATCGCGCCGAGATGCGGGCCTGCCTGAGGCCCATGACGCCCGACAACCTGCCGATCCTCGGCCTGCGCGACATCCGAAACCTGTGGCTGAACACCGGGCACGGCCATATCGGCTGGACCATGGCGCATGGATCGGCCCGTATCGTCGCCGATCTGATCGCCGGCCGGGCAGCGCCGATCGCCCTCGACGGCATCCTTCCCACACAGGCGCGGTTCGCCGAACCAAGCGCCGCAAAGGCTTGACGACGCCATGCTCCGACCCGCCAGGCAAAGCAACCGGGACAACAGCGCAGCGTTGGCATCCAAGCCGATCAAGACCGGCCCGCGTGTCTATGAAGAAATCCGTCGCATGGCGATGGATTATCGCTTCAAGCCGAACGAGCGCATCAACGAAGTGGCGCTTGCCGCCAGGCTGAATGTCAGCCGCAGCCCGGTCCGGGAAGCGCTCCAGCGGCTGGTCACGGAGGAACTCATCACTTTCCAGACCAATCGCGGCTTCTTTTGCCGGGGCTTCGATGTCGACGAGATCGTCAATCTTTCCGACGTGCGAGCGGTGCTCGAGGAGCGCTCCGTCAGGCTGGCGGTCCAGCGCGCGACAGATGAGGAGCTTGCCGCGCTCGTCGACTGGTGGGCGCTCACCATGGCGCGCGCCGACTCGTTTTCCAGCACTGAGCTGACCGCCAGGGACGAGGAATTTCACATCCGCATCGCCAGGCTGTCAGGCAATCCCGAACTGGCGCGCATGCTCGAAGGCATCAACACGCGCATCCATTTCGTTCGCAAGATCGAAGTGGAGAAGCACCGGCGATTGTCGACAACCTACACCGAACATAGCGAAATCGCCCGGGCCATGGTAGCCCGCGATGCCAACAGCGCCGCAAGGCTCATGCACGACCACATCGCCATCAGTGTCGCCGATGCCACGTCGACCGTCAGGGAAGGCTTGGCAAGGATATACATCGACGTCGACCAGATCTAATCGGGCAAATCCCAGCTTTGGCCGAGGCAAAACCCCTATCGATCAGGCAACCTTGTCGAGCAGCGGCCTCAGCGCCGGATGGATTTCCGGTGAGGCGTGCTTGATCAGGGTCAACAGCGCGCGTTCGTTCTCGTAAAGAGGCCTGTCGACGCCGATATGGTCGATCAGCCAGCCGGCTTCGCCGGCATCGACCGTCTCGGCGCGGCGGGCCAGAGCCTCGGCCGCCCTGTTCTTGGCTTCCCACTCGGCCTCGATGTCGCCTGGCGACCGATAGGCTTCCATGATGCCGGCAAGGCCGCCGGAGATCATGCGGCTGAAGAAGCCGCCGATTTCCGGATCGGCATGTTCGAGGAAGGCATCACGGCGCAGCGCCACATCGCGCGTCGGTGCTTCGTAGCCGGCCGAGCACATGATGAAATTGGCGATCGCCTTGACGAACAGCTCGTTCCAGGACGGATCATTGTGCCCTTGGGCAGTGCACTCGTTGATCTTGAACAGCACCTCGGCCTCGGCGCGCGTGATGGCGATGTTGCCGTCGCCGCCATGGGCGTGGAGGATCCGGCGCAGCAACTCGACCTCCGCCTGTGCGATGAGGCCGGGAGCCAGCGTGCCGCCGAGCATCAGCGGCCCCTTGCCGTCAATGACGGCATGCGCCACCTGCTCCAGCGCATACACACAAAGCTGGCTCGGCGACGATTTCGCCTGTTCCAGCACATGCACCAGCAATTCGAGTTCGGTCCGGCTGTCGACCATGCCATCGCGCGAGATCGTGCGGATCAGCCAGTCGGCATTGTCTTGCGAGATATAGCCCGACGGCTTTTCCTGGTGGACGATATAGTCGGTGACCGCCTCGACGAAGAAGGGCGGCCATTCCTGGCATTTGTCCTTCGCCGTTGCATCGAGCGCAAACAGCGCCTCGGCCTCGCCGCGCGTCACGACGCCATCGCCGAACACTTCATGGCGCAACATCGCCACGTCCTCCGCGGCGATGCGGATTTTCGAGGTCAGCCCGGCCACCGGCGCGCTCATGATCAATTCGCCCATTTGTCGTCCCCGTCCGCCGTCGCCAAGCGCCGGCCCCAAGCGTCATACAAGCCAACATATCAGCAGTGTCTTGAAAAACCGGCAAACGGCGTGGTTAGCGAAGACTTGTCGGCCAACGCATGTCGCCCAAAACGTGCCGCGGTTTTGAAGAATGGCATGCACGCGCTTTAGATGTCGCTGACAGGTGACAAGCCGTCGCGCGCGAGCTATGGATGGCGCGTCGAGGACTCAGGGTCTGAGTCCTACCTGTTTGCGGGAGAGAACAGCGAGAGCTGTCGCCGAAGGGGAAATCGCCCGAAATCTCTCAGGCAAAAGAACCGTAGACGGGAAAGACACTCTGGAAAGTCGGGGCTTGCCCCCGCGCCGAAGGTGTAAGCGCCGCTGACAGAGTTCCGGCTGCGCGAGTCTCTCAGGCTTCAGACAGAGGGGCACGGACTGGTCGCCATTCGCGACCGATTGCGTGCGACTCTGGAGACGACATGACGGGCGACGATACGAGACCCCTCCCCCTCGAAGACATCCATGTAACCGCCGGTGCGCGCTTTGGCGCTTTTGCCGGCTGGTCGATGCCGCTGACCTATCCGGCGGGCGTCATGAAGGAACATCTTCACACCCGCGAACAGGCCGGCCTGTTCGACATCTCGCATATGAAGCTGTTCGAAGTCAGCGGGCCGGAGGCGGTTGCGCTGCTCAACCGCGCTTGCCCCTTGGATGCAGGCGCACTCCAAATCTCACAGTCCAAACTGTCCTTTTTCCTCAACGAGGCAGGCGGCATCCTGGACGACCTCATCGTCACCAGACTTGGCGATAGCAGGTTCATGGTAGTCGCCAACGCAGGCAACGCCGTCGCCGATGAAAAGCATTTGCGTGCACTTGCCGCGGATTTCGACGCCAGGGTCGAGCCGCTCGACCGCGTCTTCCTGGCCATCCAGGGTCCTGAAGCCTGGGCCGCCCTTTCCCGCGCCGGCATCGAGACCGGCTCGCTGCTTTTCATGCATGGTGTCGAACCGCGCAAAAACTGGTTCATGAGCCGGTCGGGCTATACCGGCGAGGACGGTTTCGAGATCGGCCTGCCGGAAGCCGATGCACGCGGCCTCGTCGCCAAGCTGCTCGGCGACGACCGCGTGCTGTGGATCGGCCTGGCCGCCCGCGACAGCCTGCGGCTGGAGGCAGGACTGTGCCTGCATGGCCAGGACATCACGCCGGAGACCGATCCGGCCAGCGCCGCCTTGATGTGGGCAATTCCAAAGGACATCCGCGCTTCCGGCGCTTTCATCGGCGCCGATGCGCTCCGCGCCGCCGTGGAACGAGGACCCGCGCAAAAGCGGGTCGGGCTTAAGCCGGAAGGTCGCCAGCCGGTGCGTGGCGGTGCCGCGCTTTTTGACGCCGACGGCAATCCGGCCGGCCAGGTCACATCGGGCGGCTTCGGCCCCTCGGCCGGCCATCCGGTCGCCATGGGCTATGTCTCGACACCTCTGGCAAAGCCCGGAACGCGGGTCTTCGCCGATGTGCGCGGGACGAAAATCCCAGTCGATATCAGTTCCCTGCCCTTCACACCCCATCGCTACCGCAAAGGATGATCTCAATGGCAACGACCTATTTCACATCGGATCACGAGTGGCTCCGCGTCGAGGGCGGCATCGCCACGGTCGGCATCACTGATTACGCGCAGGAGCAGCTCGGCGACCTCGTCTTCGTCGAACTGCCGGAGACCGGAAAAAAATTGACCAAGGGCGACACCGCCGTCGTGGTCGAATCCGTCAAGGCGGCATCCGATGTCTATGCACCGGTCGATGGCGAGATCACAGAGGCCAACGGCACGCTGTCGTCGGATCCGTCACTGGTCAACTCGGCCGCAACAGGGGCCGGCTGGCTGTGGAAGATGAAGCTTGCCGACGAAAGCCAGCTCTCTGGCCTCATGGATGAGGCCGCCTACAAAGCCCATATCGGTTGATATCAGGACTTATTGACATGACCGCAGCACCCTACCCCTTCTCGGCCCGCCATATCGGTCCCGGCCTCAACGACACCAGGGCGATGCTGGCCGCCATCGGCGTGCCCTCGATCGAGACACTGATCAGCCAGTCCGTACCGAAGTCGATCCGGCTCGATCGGCCGCTTGCCCTACCAGCACCGGCGAGCGAAGCGGAAGCGCTGGCCGAACTCTCGGCTGTCATGTCCGGGAATACGGTGCTGAAAAGCTTCATCGGCGCCGGTTATCACGGCGTCCATGTCCCGCCGGTTATCCAGCGCAATCTGTTCGAGAATCCTGCCTGGTACACGGCCTACACGCCCTATCAGGCAGAGATCAGCCAAGGCCGGCTCGAAATGCTGTTCAACTTCCAGACGCTGGTCACCGAATTGACCGGCCTGCCGGTGGCCTCGGCCTCGCTGCTGGATGAGGCAACCGCCGTGGCCGAAGCCGTCGGCATCGCCTTGCGCCACCACCGTGACAAGCGAACCAAGGTCGCACTTGCCGGCACGCCGCATCCGCAAACGCTGGACGTGGTGCGCACCCGTGCCGAGCCGCTCGGCATCGAGATCGATGGCGAAACGATCGACGACAACACCGCCGCCCTGCTTGTCTCCTGGCCGGATACATTTGGCATCTATGGCGATCACAAGGCAGCGATCGACAAGGCGCGCGCGACCGGGGCTATCGTCGTCTTCATCGCCGACCCGCTCGGCCTGACGCTGACCGACGCGCCGGCCAAGCTCGGCGCCGACATCGCCGTCGGCCCGATGCAGCGTTTTGGCGTGCCGATGGGCTTTGGCGGCCCGCACGCGGCCTATTGCGCCGTCTCCGACAGGCTCACGCGGTTGATGCCCGGCCGCCTGGTTGGCCAGTCTACCGACAGCAAGGGCCGGCCTGGGTACCGGCTTGCCTTGCAGACGCGCGAACAGCATATCCGCCGCGACAAGGCGACCTCCAACATCTGCACCGCGCAGGCGTTGCTCGCCAACATGGCGACTGCCTATGCCATCTGGCACGGCCCCGCCGGGCTGCAGGCGATTGCCGGGCGCATCCACACGCTGGCCAATCGTCTCGCCTCCGGGCTCAAAGCAGCAGGTATCTCCGTGCTCGGTTCAAGCCGCTTCGACACGGTGACGGCGGAGGTGAAGGGCAAGGCAACTTCGATCGCCACTGCGGCTGAAAAGGGTGGCAGATTGCTGCGTGCCGTCGATGCCGACCATATCGGCATTGCCTTCGACGAAACTTCGACCGAGGCCGATCTCGACGCAATAGCGGCCCTGTTCGGCGCCAAGGCTGGTGTCTCCGCCGACAGCACGGTGCCCGGCAAGCCGCGCGGCAAGGAGTTCCTGACCCAGCCTGTTTTCCACGAAAACAAGTCGGAAACCGAGATGATGCGCTTCCTGCGCCGGCTGGCCGACAAGGACCTGGCGCTCGACCGCGCCATGATCCCGCTGGGGTCCTGCACCATGAAGCTCAACGCCGCCGCCGAGATGATGCCGGTGAGTTGGCCGAGCATTGCCAATCTGCACCCTTTTGCCCCGGCCGCGCACTCGACAGGCTACCGTGCCATGATCGGTGAGCTGGAGGACTGGCTGTCGGAGATCACCGGCTTCGACGCAGTGACCCTGCAGCCCAATGCCGGCAGCCAGGGCGAATATGCCGGGCTGCTCGCCATTCGCGGCTATCATCGCTCGCGCGGCGAAGGCCACCGCACCGTCTGCCTG
>NZ_RZOL01000870.1:0-728 GCF_004022985.1 Mesorhizobium sp. M7A.F.Ca.ET.027.02.1.1
CACATGTACTGCACGATCGCGGTTATCCAGCCGGCGAAGAACCGGGTCGTGTAGCCGAACAGCATGAGAATGATGAACACTGGGGCGAGCGCCAGCAAAAGCCAAAGAAAGATCTTCGACAGGATGATGAGGAAGATCGCATAACCGATGAGCAGCGCGCCGACGACAAGAATGATCGCCGCCAGTACATAGCCGCCGAAGTTCAACACCCCAAGGCTCTTGATAAAGGCGGACGTGGAATTGGCGAGCGAATCCCAGATGTTTTGCAGGGCCGTCTGCACGGAGTTGACGGAGTTCAGCCCGGCCGATGTTCCGGTCACATTGGCCGACACGCTCGTGAGAAGGCTGTTCCCGATCGCGGAAGGTGTCTCATTCGCGAACGAATAGGCATATGTTTGAAAGTCCCCCCAGCTCGTCGCCAGAGCGTAGATGACGAAGGCTCGGAACAGGCGCCAGACCATCTCTTTTCCCGATCCGGTCGAGGTTCCCTGCCAGATGCTGATGGCCCAGAATATCACGTACAGCGTCAGCATCAGGCCGGCGACACCCACCTGTCCGCCGCCGGTCAAGGCGGACGCGAGGTTCTGGTAGGCTTGCGATACGTAGTTATTGCCGAATTGGTCGACCTGTTGCAGAAGCGTCGTGATATTGAAGTTCATTTTTTCGCCGTCCCACCTGGAAACAGCGATGGATCGCTATTGAGTGCCTTCATCGGACCGCACTCAAAT
>NZ_RZOL01000871.1:0-726 GCF_004022985.1 Mesorhizobium sp. M7A.F.Ca.ET.027.02.1.1
ATGCAGATGGATATGAGCTTGTGATAGTGCTTGATGACCACAGGCTCGATCGCCTCGGTGATCTCGGCATAGCCCTTGCGCTCGAAAGGAACCGCGCGCCGCGCCAGTTCTGCCTCGAGTGTGCTGAGCAGGGTCTCATCGCTGGCCTGGGCTGAAGTCGTCTCGAAGAAATCGATCTCTTTGCGGCGATAGGCCTGACGTTTTCTCTCGGCGTGCTGGACATAATCCGCAAAGGGTGAGGTCCCATCGGCGTTGAGCGCGAAATGCTCATGCACCGTGCCAGTCAGCGGATAGTAGAAATCGGGATGCAGATGGCGAACCGTGCCGTCATCCTCCTCAACCGCAAGCTGCCGCTCGTATTCGAATGCGACGGAATGCAGCCACAGCCAGTTGACGACCTTCTGCTCTTGCAGCGATTTGACGATGACGCCGGCAAGCGAGCCGATCGTGGCTTCGCCCTTCCTGAGCCGATCCGAGACATAGCGACGGTAGTCAGCCTCCGTGTCGAAAACCTCGGCCGGGATGTCCGCCTTGGGATGCACCACGAGCAGGTCGCTCCACAATCGAGCGAATTCCGGATCAGTCTCGACTAGCTGCCGGATGATCTCTTCGATGACTCTGGCTTCGCCAGCGGGATGCTCGACCCAGTTGGCAAGCTGGGGCGGGCGTCCTTCGACCTCCTTAATGATGCCCCGTCCAAGCGCGTGAAACGTCGTGACGCGGCAC
>NZ_RZOL01000872.1:0-721 GCF_004022985.1 Mesorhizobium sp. M7A.F.Ca.ET.027.02.1.1
AAGCCGGCCTCATCGATACTTGTGTTGACGGTCATGGGCCGATCCTCAGTCGATATCGAACGAGACGCCCTGGGCGAGCGGCAGCGCCTTGGAATAGTTCACCGTGTTGGTGGCGCGCCGCATATAGGCCTTCCACGCATCGGAGCCGCTCTCGCGGCCGCCGCCGGTTTCCTTTTCGCCGCCAAAGGCACCGCCGATCTCGGCGCCCGAGGTGCCGATGTTGACATTGGCAATGCCGCAGTCCGACCCGTCGACGCCGAGGAAGCGCTCGGATTCCTGCAGGTCGCGGGTGAAGATCGATGACGACAGGCCGGCTCCCACCGCATTGTGCTCGTCGAGCACGGCGTCGAAATCCGAATATTTCATCACATAGAGGATCGGTGCGAAGGTCTCTTCCGTCACCGGCGAGACCTGGCTTTGCATTTCGACCAGTGCCGGGTGCACGTAGTAGGCATCGGGGTGGCCGTTCTCGATCCGCGCCCCGCCGGTCACCTTGCCGCCATGGGCGGTGGCTTCCTTCAGCGCCTTCTGCATGGCGTCGAAGGCCGCCTTGTCGATCAGCGGCCCGACCAGCGAGGAGGTTTCCAGCGGATTGCCGACCGACACGCTTTCGTAAGCCTTCTTGAGACGCGGAACCAGGGCATCGTAGACGCTGTCATGCACGAACAGGCGCCGCAGCGTCGTGCAGCGCTGTCCCGCCGTGCCCATGGCGCCAAAGGCG
>NZ_RZOL01000873.1:0-718 GCF_004022985.1 Mesorhizobium sp. M7A.F.Ca.ET.027.02.1.1
CGCTGCTTGCGGTGACGATGCTGTTCCAAGCGGCCCCGGCTGAAGTCGAACCGCTTCTGCGATTGAGCGATGGGCTGCCCTTCACCTGGGCATCGATCCCGAAACACGTGTGGACGGCGGCGGGACAGAGCCAATTTGACTACCTGCAAGGGCTTGTCCCCGATGCGATACCACTGGTCGCCCAAGTCGTAGGCGAGCGTAGCAAGGCCATCGCGGTCGAGTTTTCGGCGCTCGCACCTCTTCTCAATCTGAGCAGCCCACATAAGTCATTATCTCAAGCCGCCAACGACTTCATCACACGGTCGGACGATCGCATCCAGCTGACACCCAGTCCGTTCCGGCCGAGCCATACGCAAGCCTTGCCCAGTTGGCCGATGGGGAAACATTTTTGGCGCGCTCTCGACGCGCCGGTTGCCGCAGCGCTTGCCGCGCAGGGTCGAATTTCGCTCAACCGCGCGCAGGTCATCTGCATTAAGAACATCGGCCGCAGGCACCCTCAATGGTTTCGAGAGGGCTTTGTCGCGGCACTGTCCGGAGAGAAACAGACATGATTGCCAATTCTGGCCCGACACCTCTCGGCATTGACAGGCGTCTGCGCCAGCGAGTTACCGAAGCGGTCATCGCTCAGGCGGGCATTCGGCACAGCGAGTTGAACGCATTTCTGCGGGCTCGACTTGCGGGCGACGACGTGATGCGCGGCGCACTATTCGCCGGACCG
>NZ_RZOL01000874.1:0-713 GCF_004022985.1 Mesorhizobium sp. M7A.F.Ca.ET.027.02.1.1
GACGAGTTCCTCGACCTGATGCGCTCGGGCACCGTCGATATCGTCTTTGCCAACAGCCACGAGATCAAATCGCTCTACCAGACATCGTCGTTCGACGAGGCGCTGGCGCGGATCCGCAAGGATTGCAAGATCGCCGCCGTGACGCGGTCCGAAAAAGGGTCGGTGATCGTGCGCGGCGACGAGACCGTCATCATCAAGGCGACGACGATTGGGGAACTGGTCGACACAACCGGCGCCGGGGACCTCTACGCCGCCGGTTTCCTCTATGGCTACACGCAAGGCCGCGACCTCAAGACCTGCGGCGACCTTGGTTCACTGGCGGCCGGATTGGTGATCCAGCAGATCGGCCCGCGCCCGCGCCAGAACCTGCGCCGCGAGGCTGAACAGGCCGGGTTGCTGTCAGGCGGACATTTCCAGGACTAGGAGCCTGTCCAGTTAGTCCTGGCGTCGGGCTGTTTCATGAACGATAAGCGGCTTAGACGGCGTTGGCGAGCTTTGTGAGGTTGTGGGCGATGCAGATTATCGCCCATTCGGCGCTGACCTTCTCGATGCCCCGCAACAAGAACTGCCTGAACCCCCTTGCTTGCTTGATCTGTCCGAACACTGGCTCGACGTGACGTTGCCCCCAGTTTCTATCCAGTTTTGAGTTCGTTTCCGGCGTTGGTTGTGCCCTGCTGGGCGGGTGAAGCGACGGGCGCTGGCGCGGAGCCTTT
>NZ_RZOL01000875.1:0-707 GCF_004022985.1 Mesorhizobium sp. M7A.F.Ca.ET.027.02.1.1
GAAGATCGGCGATGGCGACGAATGTTTTCACAGCGTCTACGTCCAGCGTCATGTCAGCTATCCGCACTTGTTGTCTCTGAAATAGCCAACCATGCAATTCTAATATGATCAAGCCTCGCCTACCCTGGGGCATACGCGCACCGGGCGAGCTGCAATGGATTCGCCGACTGCCGACAATACGAGGTTGAACCATGCCCACTGTAGTGACCCGCCGAGGCATCATTGTTCTGTTTGCCGCCTGCCTGGCGTGCCTGATGTTCGGCCTGGAGATTTCAAGCGTTCCCGCGATCCTGCCGACACTGGAGCAGGTGCTGCACGCCGACTTCAAGCAACTGCAATGGGTGATGAACGCCTATACGATCGCGGTCACGACGGTGCTGATGGCGGTCGGCACGATCGCCGATCGTTACGGGCGCAAGCGTGTCTTTCTGGTCGCCATCGCCGCCTTCGGCCTGACATCCCTGATCTGCGGCGTCGCCGAAAGCGTCTCCACGCTCATCGTCGCCCGGTTTCTGCAGGGCCTGAGCGGCGGTGCGATGCTGATCTGCCAGCTTGCCGTGCTGTCGCATGAATTCCGGGAAGGGCGCGAACGCGCCGTCGCATGGGGCTGGTGGGGCGTCATCTTCGGCACCGGCCTCGGCTTCGGCCCCATCATCGGCGGCGGCATCGTCGCGGTCTCGAGCTGGCAATGGGTGTTTCTTGTCCAC
>NZ_RZOL01000876.1:0-694 GCF_004022985.1 Mesorhizobium sp. M7A.F.Ca.ET.027.02.1.1
GCCTCTCGGTGAAGATCCGGCGCGGGCATGTGGATCGGCGCATCGAAACCGTCGTGCGTGAAGCTGGATTTCGGCAAGCCGCCCCTGCCACTGCAGATCGCTCAGCCGGCGCATGTAGTGACTGTGGACCCGGCGGGTTCGGCGGCCGCAACATGGACAGCGCAAGTCTATCGCCTTCGCCGGGGCCACAAGCACCACCACCCTCTCGGCCTGCGGCAGAGTTTGGACAATGGGAGCTCGGGTGAATTCAGCGAGCGGAAGGCATGAAGCACGGGCAAATCACGGCGTCGACTGCGCTTCCGACTCTATGAAATGAACTTATTCGCACCGTCCATGAATGCCGCAACCTGCACCAAATATGCGGAAGAACCCAATCCTTATCGCCGCGCCGCAGTCCTGCCTAAAGCCGAATGAGCGATGTTCAAGGACCGGGTCGCTGTGGGATACAAGCCGCCCTCGCGATCGCGACGAACGCACGCAAATGCCAAAGGGGCATACTGTTGCTCATTCGCGATTAATCCATGCCTAAAAAATGTTGGACGCAATGCTGCGGTAGGCGCCAAACATCCCGATCGCCAGAACGAGCCTACCTGCGGATCGGACGCGATAATTTCGATGCATTCGGGAACGATCGCGATAGGGAGAACTGCATGAGCATCTCGTCTCAGGAAACGTCACATTCGATCTTTGGCTA
>NZ_RZOL01000877.1:0-694 GCF_004022985.1 Mesorhizobium sp. M7A.F.Ca.ET.027.02.1.1
TTCCCACACCGGATCGAGCAGCGCGTGCACGGCCTTCGGCGTCTTGGCCATGGTGTCATCGAGCTTCAGCGCGGCGAAGGAGGCGTAGCCGAGCAGCTTTGCCTTCTCGGCGCGCAGGCGCAGCATGTCGCGCACCACGTTCGTGTTGTCGGTGGCGCCGCCATTCTGGCCGCGCATGGTGAAAGCGCGGAAGGCGATCTCGCGCAGATCGCGGCGCTCGGAGAAGGTCGAGAACGGCTCGTAGATCGAGCGCGACAGGGTGACGGCGTAGCGGCCCTTCTGGCCGCGTATCTCGGCGGCTTCGGCCATCGAGCTTTTCACGAAGTCCGGCAGGCCGGCAAGGTCGGCCTCATCGAGGAACAGTGCCCAGTCGCTCTCGTCGGCCAGCACATTCTGGCCGAAGCTGGTACCGAGCGAGGACAATTCCTCGCTGATCTTGGCCAGCCGCTTCTTGCCGTCGGCATCGAGTTTGGCGCCGGAGCGGACAAAACCCTTCCAGGTCTTTTCCAGGACCCGCAGGGTCTCTGCGTCGAGCTTCAGGCTCTCGCGGCGCTGGTAGAGATCGTCGATGCGGGCAAACAGCCGCTCATTCATCGAAATCGCCGAGAAATGCCTGGACATTTTCGGCGAGATGTCGCGCTCCAGCGCTTGGATCGTCTCGTTGGTGTAGGCGCCGGCGCCTACACCAACGAGA
>NZ_RZOL01000878.1:0-691 GCF_004022985.1 Mesorhizobium sp. M7A.F.Ca.ET.027.02.1.1
CCTGTCATGATAGGGCGCGATATCGGGCCCAGGCTCCATCGTCAGCATGGTGAAGGCTTCGCCGACCTCCGGCGTGTCACGCCAGATTCCAGCAATGCAGAAGATCGGGTCGTCCTTCTTTGTGAAGAGCCACTTGTCCTTTCGCTTCTTCTTGGGGTCTATCGGATCGGTGAACTCGTAGAAGCCGTCCGCCACGATGAGGCACCGGTTCGACGAGAACTCTCGGCCCTCTGAACGGAAATTATAGACGGGCCGCTTGTTCGGGCCGGGCCAGCTCCAGCGACGTTGCATCATATCGCCTTCGCCTCGGACGCCCTCGATAGTCCTGATGATCGGCGCCACGTCCGTGATCTTGATGTCCTCGCGCGCCTGGAGGTTCGGCGCTCCTTCTCCGAAGCGGATCTTGATCTTCAGGTCGGCGAAGTCCTCCACGATCGAAGCGACATCCACCGTCAATCGATAGTCATTGCACACATCGGTCCTCCGTCCGATCGCATTGCACCGCGATCGTGTTCCTGTTATGTTCGCGTGGCTATGAGCGCGAAGGTTTTCGATTCCGACGCATCGCTCGACGAACGCCGCGTCATCATAAGGCGCTGCGGCGGCGATGTTGAGATGGCAGAGCTGCCTTGGGGGCTTCAGCCCAGCGAAATTGGAGGCAGGCCCTTCACCGTCGTGCGCGCTGAGGCTG
>NZ_RZOL01000879.1:0-684 GCF_004022985.1 Mesorhizobium sp. M7A.F.Ca.ET.027.02.1.1
TGGCGCGTCCTTGTTTTTGAAAGGCGATGCTCCTGCGCCAGCTCGGCAACGGTCTTGCCGTTGAGAAAGCCGTCCACCAGGGTGACATTTCGGTCGACATTCGGACTGAACCCCCAGCAGGAGCGCAGCCGGTCCACTATCCTCATCGCACCACTTCCCTCGACGATGCTCTTTGCACGCGTTTTCGAATTCACGATAACCTCGACCGTTCTTTTGCTGACAGCAAGATCGCGGGCAGAACACCCTGATCTGCCGGGGGCAGTGTTGTCCAAAATCGGCCTTCACCGCAACAGCAACAATCCAGGCTGAGTTCTTTCAGCCAGTCACTTTCATTTCTGCGCTGCCTTCCTCAACCAGTCGCGCATTTGTCGCACGGGCCGTGACAGGTGCGTCGTGTCAGGGGTCAGCAGATGATACTGTTCCCGTCCCGGCAGCACCGGGCCGGGAAGCTGAAAAAGACGCCCCGACCGCAGATGCTCGCCGCAGGAGAGATGGTCGCCGATGGCAATGCCAAGACCGCGCAGCGTCGCGTCGATGCACAGATGCGTGCGGTTGAAGAACAGTTGGTTGTCGAGATCGTCCAGCATGATGCCTGCCGCTTCGCAATAGCGGCGCCACCAGTAGAGCCCGCGAACGCGGCCGCGGCGCCAGAGCGGCGCGGGCAGATCATGGGTGTCTATACCG
>NZ_RZOL01000087.1:0-18043 GCF_004022985.1 Mesorhizobium sp. M7A.F.Ca.ET.027.02.1.1
GGTTGCTGCTCAGCGCATCGATGTCGCGGCGAAAGGAATTGACGCGGTCAAGCGCAATCACGATGCCGGCGGAAGCCAGCGCGAAGATCAGCAACCCTGAAATATAGCGGATCCGGACCGACCGGATGAAGGACGAATATTCAGGCATGCGCAACCCCAACACATACGCACCATTTTAATGGCCGGGATTACGCTTCATTTACATTAAAATTTCGTTCGTGCGGGCAGGCAGGCCATGCGAACCGCCGGATGGACAGCACGCCTAGGCCGCTTCCACGACGAGGGCGCGGATGCGGCCACGCACCGGACCTTCCCCGAACCGTTTCCCAAGGGCATTCGCCACGTATCGCGTCGCCTCCTCCAGCGAGCCGCCGCGCGCCTCGATCTCAGCCCGCAGGGGTGTGCCCTGGCAATAGGCCGTGGCCGCCTCATATGGCGACGAAGCGGCGCTGACGGCATCCAGCGGCTCTATGGTGATGTTACCGAAGCCGGCGGCATGAAGGTCGGCGCGGATGACGTCCGCATCGTGATAGCCGTGCGGCGTCCTCGCCATGAAGCGCGGCGGATCGGCCGGGAAAAAATGGCCGAGCGCCCGCGTCACTTCCTCGGCGAACTCGTTGTCTTCGATGGCACTCCAGACGTTGAACAGGAAGTGCCCGCCCGGCCGCATCACCCGCCGCGCTTGGCCGTAGGCGCCCACCCGATCGGGGAAGAACATCGCGCCAAACTGGCAAACCACGGCGTCGAACTCTGCGTCCTCGAAGGGCAGCGCCTGGGCGTCGGCCTGCCGCCAGGTGATCCGAGGATCGTCCGCCATCCGCGTGCGTGCGTGGTCGAGCATGGGCTGGTTGAGGTCGGTGACCACGATGCGGGCTTGCGCCGGCAACTTTGCTGCCATCGCACGTGTCACCACACCGGTGCCCGCCGCCACTTCGAGCACCGATTGCGGCCCGAGCTTCGACACCCGCTCTGCCAGATCCCGTGCATACGGCTCGAAGATCAGCGGCACCATCGCCCGGTCGTAGACCTCGGCAATGGAACCGCTGAACAGCTTGTCGGTGGTCGACATGGCACCCCTCCAACTCTACCCGCACCGCGTGCGTGCCGTGCGGATGGCAAAGCGATGTCGATCCTCTGCCTCGGCAGGCTTCCGCTCAAGTTCTATTTCTGAATTGGCCGGCGGAGGATGAGCGAACTTTAGTCAGCTCGATATCTCGGTTGGCGCCAACCTCAACTGGTGCGGGTCGCCACGAACGTCGCCGCTTCTTTCAGCAATTGGGCATCGTCGCCATAGGGCTCAAGCAGCGCATGCGCCTGTGCGACAAGGCCGTGCAACTGGCTGCGCGCCCAATTCGGACCATGCAAGGCCACCAGCGTCGCCTTGCCGGCGGCGGCGTCCTTGCCGGTTGCCTTGCCCATCTGGCTGGCATCGGCGGTCAAATCGAGCAGGTCGTCGGCAAGCTGGAAGGCAAGACCGATCGCCGAGCCGAATTCGGCCAGCCGCTCGCGGTCATCGGCCGGGGCGCCGGCGATGAGGGCACCTGCCTCGCAGGCGAAACGGATCAGAGCGCCGGTCTTCATCGCCTGCAGCCGGATGATGCCGGCCTCGTCCGGCGGCGTCTGTTCGGCTTCGAGGTCGAGCTTCTGGCCGCCGACCATGCCGCCGGGTCCGGCGGCGCGGGCCAGCGCCAGCACCAGGGCCGCCCGCCGCTCCGCCGGCAGGGCGGTCGCCTCGCCGGCGATGATGTCGAAGGCCAGCGTCAGCAAGGCATCGCCAGCCAGAATGGCGGTCGCCTCGTCGAAGGCTCTGTGCACGGTCGGCTGGCCACGACGCAGGTCATCGTCGTCCATGGCGGGCAGATCGTCGTGTACCAGCGAATAGCAATGCACGCATTCAAGTGCGGCGGCGACACGCAGTGCCGCCTCGCCATCGGCGGAAAAAAGGGCGGCACTTTCCATGACCAGGAAGGGCCGCAGGCGCTTGCCGCCGTTCAGCACGCCGTGCCGCATGGCTGCCATCAACCGCTCAGGCCGGGCGATCTCGCCCGAAAGCGCGCGGTCGTCGAGCAGCCGCCGCAGCAGCACCTCGACGGCGGCAGCGCGTCGGATGAGCGCCATTTCGAACGCCATTTGGTCGTCATTCGTCATGGCCGGGACCGGTAGCCGACACTCAGACGTTGCGCAAGAAGGCAAGCGCCATTATGCCGGAGCAGTATGAGCCCGTTTGGAAACTCTGCTCCTGCGGTCATCTGAGGGCGTTTTCTGCGCTTCCGGTGCTTGCGTACTCTAATGTACGCTCCGCTCCGGTTCTCGAAAACACCGTCACATGACTCACAGGAGCGCGTTTCAAAACGAGCTCTCTGGCACGGGTTGGGCGGCTTGGCGGAACCGATCGTCGATCATGAAACCGAAAAGCTGGACATGGCGACGAGATCGCGAGGCGTAAATCGCCGCGGTCTCAAACGCTGGGTCCGGCGCGGCATCGTCGTGGCCGCGGTGCTGGCTTTGATTCCGGTCGTGCTGACCTTTCTCTACCTGCCGTTCTTCGTGCATCCTGTCTCGACGCTGATGTTGAAGGATCTGGCGACGTTCTCCGGTTACGACCGCCGCTGGGTGTCGATCGACGACGTGTCGCCGGTGCTGGCCAATTCCGTCATCATGTCGGAGGATGGGCAGTTCTGCTTTCATCGTGGCGTCGATCTCGGCGAGCTGAGAGGCGTCGTCGACGACGCGCTGGCCGGCGAAGCGACGCGCGGTGCCTCGACCATCACCATGCAGACGGTAAAGAACCTGTTTCTGTGGTCGCGGCCGCTGGGCTCGGTGCGCAAGGTGGTCGAATTGCCGCTGGCCGTCTATTTCGATGCGGTGATGTCGAAACGGCGCATCATGGAAATCTACCTCAACATCGCCGAGTGGGGGCCGGGCATCTACGGCATCGAGGCCGCGGCACAGCACCATTTTGGCGTTTCGGCAAAACAGCTGTCGCGACGGCAGGCCGCCTTGCTTGCGGTTTCCTTGCCAAATCCGATCGCCCGCAATCCGGCCAAACCCGGGCCTGGCTTGAGGCGGCTCGCCAATCTGATCGAGCGGCGCGCCGGCCGCTCCGGCGCCTATGTCGGTTGTCTCCGCTAGCCGATCCAAAAAAATTCGCGCCAGTGCTGGCCAAAACGGCACAGGGCGTGTATAGGCACCCGACTTTCTCAGATTTAGGCCCCGACATGGCCCTTTCACGAGGGCGGGCGGGGCTTTTGACCATGTAGTGGAGCATATCCATGGCCGTTCCGAAACGTAAAACCTCTCCGTCCAAGCGCGGCATGCGCCGCTCGGCCGACGCCCTCAAGGCCCCGACCTATGTCGAGGACAAGAATTCCGGCGAAATGCGCCGTCCGCATCACATCGACTTGAAGACCGGCATGTATCGCGGTCGTCAGGTGTTGACGCCCAAGGAAAGCTGAGACCAGCTTTTTCAAAGGTTTGAATTTCCATAAGGACCGGCCGGTGGCTGGTCCTTTTGCGTTTGAGCCGGCCGGCAGCGCATTTCGAGGCGTGCACCGCAGGCGTTGCAAATCCTTCGGCCGGCAACCGGCTGACATGGTTGTTGCGTGCGGTCTTCGACCGTGTTCAACGCTGCCATCGAAACATCTTGACGGCGTGCCTGTGGCGCATTCTACAAAGGATTGCCCCCACATGGAGACGCCAGATGTTCGGTGCCATTCCGCTGCTGATCGTGCCTTTCGTGCTCTACAACCTCGGACTGTTGGGAATTTTCGGCAGTGGTGACGATCCTTGGGCGAGCGAGGTCTTCTCCTTCAGTATGATGTCGGGCGGCGTGTTCTCGATGACGCTGGGCGACCTGATGATACTGATCGGGCTGGTCTTCCTGTTCCTCGAAATGGCGAAGTCGGTGCGCACGACCAACGCCTCGATCATGGACCATCTTCTGTCGACGCTGGTGTTCGTGGCCTTCCTGGTCGAGTTCCTGCTGGTGAAGGGCGCGGCCCATTCCGTCTTCTTCACGCTGATGGTCATCGCGCTGTTCGACGTGCTGGCCGGATTCGCAGTGTCGATGCGATCGGCCAGCCGAGACATCAATCTGAATTAGGTCCCCAGCGCGGAAGGCGGAAGTTTGACGGGCGCTTGCGCTGACAGTTGTCGGAAACGCCCGTAACGTCGTCATCCTGGGGCGTAGCAAGGAGCGTAGCGACGCGGCGCAGACCCCAGGATCCATGCCGCGACACGTGAGCGTTTCAGCGGTCCAGAATTCTGCTCCGCTGCACTCTACGGCTGATGTTACGGAATGGATCCTCGGGTCTCCGCGACGGAGCTTCGCTCCTGCTCCGCCGTGGATGACGAAGTTCCCCGACGCTCAGCCCGGATCGGCGGTGAAGTCGGCGGCCTCGATGCCGGCGATGGCCGCGGCTTCGTCATTGTCCGACGTGTCGCCTGAAACGCCGACGGCGCCGATGATGGCTCCGGCCTTGTCGCGGATCAGCACGCCGCCGACCACCGGCAATACGCGTCCGCCAGAGACGTCCGAGATGCCGGCGACGAGGTGCGGGCGCTCCTTGGCGAAAGCCTCGACTTTGCGCGAGCCCATGCCGATGGCGAGCGCACCATAGGCCTTGCCGGCCGACATTTGCGGGCGCAGGAACGAGGCGCCATCCTGGCGCTGGAAGGCGACCAGATGCCCGCCGGCGTCGAGCACCGAGACGCCAAGCGGCTTAAGCTTGAGATCGGAGCCCTTGGCAAAGGCGGCATCGATGATTTGCCTGGCTTTTTCGAGCGGCAGTGCGGTCATGGCGGTCTCCTGTCTGAAAGGCGTCGATCATCGACCGTCGACGGGCGAGATAACATCCCGGTTTCGGTTGAAATTGCTTCGCGTGAAAAGGTGGGATGGAAGCGACCGTCACAGCCTCCCGGATAGGAGTTGGTGCCTGTGCGGCTTCAGGTTATTTTTTCTTGGCGCGGGCCGGCTTCTTGGCAGGTTCCGCCGGCGCGTTGGCGAGGTCTTCGGCTTCCTTGGCGAGACGCAGCGCCCGCAGCTTGTTGGTCTTGGCCTGGCGGGCGTCGCTCTCGGCGACGTATTCGGCCATCGCCTTCTGGCGGACGGTTGCCGCCTCTTCCTGCTTCTTGAAGCGCAGGTCGGCGCGTGCGCGGGCAGCATCCCGAGAGTTCTCAACCAAGACCTTATCCAATCCCGTGAATTGTGATTTTCCGCTTCTTCTAGCAGAGCCGGGCCCCAAACGGGAAAATAAGTTGGTCAAGCGGCAGAGTCGGCGGCGAGAGCCTTGCTGGCAACCAGGGCTTCATAGGCGGCCTGCAAGGTGGCGCGGACAGAAGGACCCGACGCGGTATCGAGCGGCTTGCCGAGATGTTCATGGCGCAACTCGTCCATGAATTTGTCCCACATCGGCGGTCCGCCCTTTTCCAGAAGTTCGGCGCGGATCGAGAGTTCTTCGCTGACCGGCAGCCAGACGCGGCCCCAGGCGCCGAGATGGGCCAGGATCGGCACCAGCGTGATCGCCATTTCGGTCAGGCTGTAGATCGCCTTCTGCTTGTGCGAGGGGTCGTCGGCTTTGGTCAGCATGCCCAGTTCCATCAGCCGCTTCAGCCGGTCGGCGAGGATGTTGGAGGCGATGCCTTCCATCGATCCGTTGAGCAGCTCGCGAAAATGACGCCTGCCGCCGAAGATCATGTCGCGAAGGATGATCAGGCTCCAGCGATCGCCGAACACTTCCAGCGACAGGTTGATCGGACACCCGGACCGGCGATCCATACTCATGAGATTTTTTCTCCAAAACCGGTTGCATTATCGTATCGGTTTTATTATCGTGCAACCGATTGCAAAATGCAATCAGTATTGCAGGAGAGGAGGCCGCACCGTGACGACGACCGAACGCCCCGAAATCATATCCGAAACCTTTGGCGATCCGGCGAACCCGCCGCTGTTGCTGATCATGGGAGCGATGGCCTCGATGCTGTGGTGGCCGGAGGCGTTTTGCCGGGAACTGGCCGATGCCGGCCTGTTCGTGATCCGCTACGACAATCGCGATACCGGCCGTTCGACCAAATACAAGCCGGGAGAGCCGCCCTACACGTTCGATGATATGGCCGACGATGCAATGCGCGTTCTCGACGACCACGGTATCGGCAAGGCGAATCTCGTCGGCATGTCGATGGGCGGCATGATCGCGCAGCTTGTGGCGTTGGAACACCCGTCCCGTGTCGCATCGCTGACCGTCATCAGCAGCACGCCCGTGGGAACCGACACTTCGCACCTGCCGCAGACGAGCGATGCCTATATCGAGCATTCGGCCGAGGGCGTCAAAGTCGATTGGTCGGACCGTGGCCAGGTGGTCGATTTCATCGTCAGGGACGCGCGGGCGATCGCCAGCATCGCGCACCCATTCGACGAAGCCCGGATGCGTGCCTTCGTCGAGCAAGACTACGACCGCTCCGGCGGCTTCCTGAGCGCCACCAACCATTTCATGCTCAGGGGCGGCGACGCGTGGAAAGGCCGCCTGCACGAGATCGCGTCGCCGCTGCTGGTCATCCACGGCACGGCCGATCCGGTCTTTCCGGTCGAACATGGCAAGGCGCTGGCCAAGGCGGTCACCGGCGCGAAAATCATCCGGATCGAAGGTGGCGGCCACGAGCTGCATCCAAACGACTGGGATATGATTGTTGCCGGCATCGTCGCCCACGCCGCTTGAAGCGGCAAAAGCAGGTCTTGACGAGCAATGCTTGCCGCAGTGTTTAACCTATGACGAGCGTGCCCGGCGCCGGCCACCGATAAACCAGGAAACAGGCGAGCAAAAAATGTCCCTGACGCTTCATTTCCATCCGCTGGCCTCCTTCTGCTGGAAGCCGCTGATCGCGCTGTACGAGAACGCCACGCCGTTCACGCCTGTCATCGTCGATCTTGGCGATGCTCAGTCGCGCGCGGCCTTCCTGAAGATTTCGCCGGCCGGCAAGATGCCGGCGCTGCGCGACGATGCGCGCAACCGCACGGTGCTGGAATCGACCATCGTTGTCGAATATCTGGCCGCGCATTATCCGGGGCCAGTCGACCTCGTTCCCGCCGACATCGACCTGGCGCTGGCCGTTCGCCAAGCCGACCGCTTCTATGATTTCTATGTGCAGGAGCCGATGCAGAAGATCGTCGGCGATCGGTTGCGGCCGCAGGACAAGACTGACCCGTTCGGCGTCGAGCAGGCCTGCGACCAGCTTCGCAATTCCTATGCCATCATCGAACAAGACATGCAGTCGAAGATCTGGGCGATGGGCGACACCTTCACCATGGCCGATTGCGCGGCGTCCCCGGCGCTGTTCTATGCCAACAAGGTCGAGCCGTTCGGCGACGAGTATCGGGCTGTGAAGCGCTATCACGACTGCCTGCTGCAGCGCCCCGCCTTCGCCCGGGTGATCGAGGAGGCGAAGCCCTACTTCAAGTTCTTCCCCTACAACAACGGTTGATCGGGGTTAGGCTTCCCAGAACTGATCGAGCCAGATGTTGAGTTTGAGGAAGCCAGTGCCGCTTACCGTATAGACGCGCCTTGTTCCTTCCGGCTTGGCGTGGACCAGCCCGGCATCGAGCAGCACTTTTAGATGCTGCGAAACAGCCGGGCGCGACACCGGCAAGCCGGCGGCCAGTTCGGTGACGGTTTTCGGGCCGCGGCGAAGTTCTTCCAGAAGATGGCGCCGATTGGGATCGGCAATCGCCATGAAGGCGTCGGAAAACATCATGCCTGTATTAGTGAGGCAAAGCCTTTCGAATCTCAACCGTCTGCTTCTGCTTTTCTTCTGGGATCGAGCCGCAATGCTTCCGGGGTGACCGAACGGTCGGCCGGCTGCGTCTTGAAGGCATCACGATCGCCGATCGGCACCGGCGCGCGGCGGCTGATGCGCAGCAGCGTGTAGCCCGCCAGGCAGAGATGCGCCAAGGCGGTCGCCAGGAACAGACCTTCCGGGCGCATCCAGCCCATCAAAGCGCCGGCGAGCAAGGGTCCAATCATCGTGCCGAAGCCGTAGAGCAGCAACAGCCCGCCAGATACCTTGACGAAATCCTCCGAGCGCGCGTGGTCGTTGGCATGCGCCACGGCAATCGAATAGAGCGTGTAGGCGAAGGCGCCATAGGCGGCAGTGAAGACGATGACGAAGACGCCGGAGCGCGGCTCGAACAGAAAGATCAAGAGCGCGAACAAAGCCCCGCCGAAAGCCGCCCCCGCCAGCACGAAACGGCGGTCGGTCTTGTCGGAGAGACGCCCGGCCGGAAGCTGCATGGCGGCACCGGCAACGACCACAAGGCTCATCATCAGGGCGATCTCGGCCGTGGAAATGCCGATGCGGGCGCCATAGACGGCGCCAAGCGTGCCCCAGGCGCCGTTGGCGATGCCGATCAACACGCAAGCGACCGCCGACACCGGCGAATTGGCATAAAGGCCTCTGACATCAAGTGAGACATCCTGCAGCGGCTTGGGGTGCGAGGCGGTCGAGACCGCCGTCGGAATGAGCGAGAGGCAAAACAGGATGCCGGTGATCATGAACAGCGACGCGGACTTCACGTCGCCGCCGGCGACGATCATCTGCCCGCCCATGATCGAGGCATAGGTGACCATCATGTAGAGGCCGAAGACGGTGCCGCGGTTCTCGTTGGTGGCCTTCTCGTTCAGCCAGCTTTCGATGACCATAAAGGCACCGGCCATGGTGAAGCCGGTGAAGGCGCGCAGCAGGATCCAGACATATTCGTCGATGATCAGCCCGGTCAGTAGCGCCACGATGGCGCCGGATGCGGCAAAGGCGCCAAAGGCGCGAACGTGGCCTGCGCGGCGCACGATGCGCGGTGCGAAGAAGCAGCCGGTGACGAAGCCGCCGGCCCATGCCGTGCCCATCAGGCCGAGCGATGCGGTCGAGAAACCTTCCAGTTGACCGCGCAGGGGCAAGAGCAGTCCATGCAATCCAGATGCCGCGAGCAGGAAAGCGGTGCCGCGAAGCAGCGAGAGGATCGGTCGGTAGGTTGCGAACATTGTTTGATCCGGCTCAGGTTTGGCGGGGACGCTGGGTCTGAAGACAGCCGCATTCGGGCTTTTCGGCGGCGGGCTTTGCGCCAGCGCGCCTATCCGCGGCGGAACAGTGCTTCGGCCGCGGATTTGGTGGTGTCCTTGGCCTTGAGTTCGGCTTCCAGGCGGGCAATTTCGTCGCGCAGTATGCCGATCCGCTCGGTCAAGTCGCCGACGGAAAGCAGTGACAGGTCCTGCCCGATCTCGTGCGGGCGTGCCTTCTTCTTGGGTTCGTCGTCGAAGATCGCCATCGTCGCTCCTCCTCCGCCAAGACCAGATTGGCCATTTGCCTGATTTGGCAATCAGCATACATAGGGCAGGGGCGTCGATGCAAACAGCCGATCGGATAACGGCGAGGAAAGACGGGAAATCTCATGGCGAGCGGACAGAAAATTCCGGCAAGGATGACGGCCATCGCGATCTCGGAGCCGGGTGGCCCTCGGGTCCTGAAGCCGGAAACACGCGACGTGCCGCAGCCCGGCCCCGGCGAGATCCTGATCAAGGTGCATGCCGCCGGCGTCAACCGGCCCGATATCCAGCAGCGCAAGGGCGCCTATCCGCCGCCGCCCGGCGCGTCGGACCTGCCGGGCCTCGAGGCGTCGGGCGAAGTGGCGGCCCTTGGCGACGACATATCGCGCTGGCGCATTGGCGACCGCGTCTGCGCGCTGACGCCCGGCGGCGGCTATGCCGAATATGTCAAGGTGCATGCCGGGAGCGTGCTGCCGTTGCCCGCCGGCTTCACCCATACCGAAGCCGCGGCGGTGCCGGAGAATTACTTCACCGTCTGGCACAATGTGTTCGAGCGTGGCGCCCTCAAGAAAGGCGAGACGCTGCTCGTCCATGGCGGCTCGTCCGGCATCGGCACGACGGCAATCCAGCTTGCCTCGGCCTTTGGCGCCTATGTCATCACCACTGCGGGCAGCAAGGAGAAATGCGACGCCTGCCTGAAGCTCGGCGCAGACCGGGCGATCAACTATCGCGAGGAGGATTTCGTCGCCGCGGTCAAGGAGGCAACGGGGGGCAAGGGCGCCAATGTCATCCTCGACATGGTCGGCGGCGACTATGTGGGGCGTAACTACGAGGCCGCTGCGGTCGAGGGGCGGATCGTCCAGATCGCCGTGCAGGCCGGCGCTGTCGCAAGCGCGGATTTTTCGAAAATCATGGTCAAGCGGCTTACCCACACCGGGTCGACGCTGAGGCCGCGCACCGTCGAGTTCAAGGCGGCGATCGCGGCGGCGCTGGAAGCGCAGGTGTGGCCGTTGCTCGGCACGCGCAAGGTTGCTCCTGTCATGGACATGATCTTCCCGCTCAGCGAAGCCTGGCGGGCGCATGAGCGGATGGAGGACGGCGAACACATCGGCAAGATCGTGCTCGACGTCGGCTGACAGCGAGCGAGGTCAGCGCCTCGCTGCCTACAAGATGAACAGAAGCTTAATGCTGCAATGCAGCATTTGCATCATTGCTATGCAAAATCAGCCATTCAAGTCCTCATCGATGACGCCTATTTGAGCACCATCGAAACGAACATCAATTTGGAGGACTACCATGAACCCGATCCGCGCTTTCCGTAACTGGCGTATGTACACCGAGACCGTCCGCGAACTGAACCGTCTCAACGCACGTCAGCTCAGCGATCTCGGCATCAACCGCGCCGACATCGAAATGATCGCCCGCAAGGCCATCTGATTTGAGCATGGTTTGCTCCAAGGAGCGGACCATGCCGTAGAAGCAAGAGCCGAAGCAGACGGTTTTGCCGTCGCCGGTTCCGAGCCCGCTGGACCCAGTCCGGCGGGTTTTGTCTTTTTTGGCCAGTAGTACCGAGCATGGCTCGACAGCGCTCCGCGGTTGACCTCAACTCTCCGCATGGCATTTGGATCATGCGCACACTCGGCCCGGCCTACTGCAATGGCGCGAGCGTTGTCCCGCCGGCCGCTTCCAAAAACGTTGCGAAACGACCCGAGAGCGGTTATACAGACCGCGAATTTCCCATTTTGGTGGCTCTAAACCACCGCCCGCGCGGGAACGCGGGCGAACGAGAAGGATTTGTAAATGGCCAATACGCTGCTGATGCCCAAGGCGACCGCTGTCTGGCTGGTCGACAACACCGCACTTTCCTTCGAGCAGATCGCGCAGTTCTGCGGGCTGCACCCGCTCGAGGTCAAGGCAATCGCCGACGGTGAATCGGCGCAAGGCATCAAGGGCATGGACCCGATCATGACCGGACAGCTGACCCGCGACGAGATCGCCCGTGCCGAGAAGGATCCGAACCAGCGCCTGAAGCTTTCGGACCCCAAGGTGCGGGTGCCTGAATCCAAGCGCAAGGGTCCGCGCTACACGCCGCTGTCGAAGCGCCAGGACCGGCCGAACGCGATTCTGTGGCTGGTGCGCAACCATCCCGAGCTCAAGGATGCGCAGATCTCGCGTCTCGTCGGCACCACCAAGTCGACGATCGAACAGATACGCGAGCGCAAGCACTGGAATTCGGCCAATCTGCAGCCGATGGACCCGGTGACGCTGGGCCTCGCATCGCAGATCGACCTCGACATGGAAGTCAATCGCGCCTCGCGCGGCCGCGAACAGGCGCAGCCGGTCGGCGACACGCTGCTGCCGGCGGCCCTGACCGAGCGGCTGGTGCCGGCTCCCGAGAAGCCGAAGGACGAGGATGCCGAACTCGACGCCAACGCCGTGTTCGCCAAGCTCTCGGCCTTGAAGTCGAAGAACACGGACAATGACGACGACGAGTGAGATTGTCTGATATTCCAAGAAAAAAAGCCCGCTTCGAGCGGGCTTTTTTATGGGGTCAACAACTCAGCTGCGCGCAGCGCGATCCGGCGCCATGCCATAGTCCTCGCTGCGTTCCACCGCGCGGTAGAAGTCGGCAAGCTGCTTGCCGCGCTCCGGCTTGAAGATGCGGCCGGCGATGACCACGGAGGCGATGCGATCGATGCGGAAGGCGCGAAAATCGTCGCGCATCTCGCACCAGGCGACCAGCGTCCACACCTTGCCCCAAAACCACAGACCGAGCGGGCGGATATCGCGGGCGGTGCCGCGGCCGGCCTCGTCGGAATAGTCGATGGTCAGCACCTGGCGTTTTTCGACCGCGCGCTCGATCAGGTCGATCGCCTCGCGGGCGGCGTCGCTGACCACCCACATCGGTGTGTGGATCTCGGTGCGGGCGATGCGGTCTTTCTCGGCATCGGGCAATACGGCGCCGATCTTGACCAGCGCCTCGTCGGCGGCCCTCGCCATGGCGGCACCGCCAAAGGCGCGCACCATGCGGGCGCCGGCGACCAGCGCGACGATCTCGTCACGCGTGAACATCAGCGGCGGAAGGTCGAAACCCTCCCTCATCATGTAGCCAACGCCGGCCTCGCCGTCGATCGGCACCCCGGTCGATTGCAAGTCGGCAATGTCGCGATAGATGGTTCGCTCGGAAACCTCGAGCCACGTGCCGAGCTTGTGGGCGGTGACCAGTCGGCCACCGCGCAGATGCTGCACGATCTGGAAGAGCCTGTCGGCGCGGCGCATCGTATGGTCCCTCGGCGTTGTCTCTATGCATGTCGCCCAAAACTGATGTCCACTTTTGGACGGCACGGCATCGTGTTTTCGCGCATGCCGTTATCCCAAAACCGCAGAACACTTTTGGGCGGCGTGCCTCATGGTTTCAGCCCTTCGCGCTTGCGCTGCGCGGCGACGAACTCCGCGCCGAAGGACAGTTTCTTCGTCGTCGGTGTTTTCGCATCGAGCACGCGCCAGAACGGTGCCACGTCACTCAGCGCCATGCCGCGCTGGAGGTCCTCGTTGGCGGCTTCGGCAACAGTGCGCAGATGATAGCCTATGGTGACCGGGCATGTCACTTCGGCGCCATGCTGGATGGCAAGTGCTGTCCGTAGCGCACGCACATCCATCTCGATGCCTTCGGGAATCGAGCGGATGAAATCATCAATCTGGCGCGCCGTCGGCACCAGCATAGGCTGGCCTTCGACGACATCGGCCATCGTGCGCGGCGTTGGCTTCACGCCGTTGATGCCTGGTGTGCTCAGTCTGTCGTTCCAACTCTTCATCGATCGTCCTTTGACGCCAATGCGCGGTGTCCGAAGCTGGCACCATTGCACGGCCCTCCTGACAGCATACTGTCAGGAGCCTTCAGCATATTCCTTGGCAAACAGTGTCCGCATCCGCGCGAGATCGCCGCCTCTTTCGGGGTAGAGCGTCTTCAGAAAGGCGAGTGCGAAGGTGCCTGGTGCCGAACCTGGCGCGGAAACAATTTTGCCGTCGGCTACGGCATGCGGCACATCCTGGTAGTTCTCGGCACCGGCATAACCGGCCTCATGACCATTGATCCAGTCGCGGCCATTGCTGGTATGCCTGGTCTTCTCGAACAGGCCGGCTCGGGCCAGCGCCAGCGTGCCGGCGCAGATACCGCCGACCACACCGCCGCGCGATGCAATGGCTGCAAGCAGGTCGCCTACATCAGGCGGTGCCTTGCCCGTCCACTGGTCGGAACCAATGACGGCAATGGCATCTAGATCGGCATTCTCGCTGGCGCCTGTTGAGCGATCGGGGATCAGCCGAAAGCCGCTGATCCCGGTCACCTGCTTGCCATCCGGTGTCAGCGACATGGCACGGGCACCGAACCATTCGACTGCGGAGGCCGCCAGCAGCCCATACTCCCAGTCGGCAAAACCTTCGATGAAAAGGAAACCGATCGTCTTCTGTTCGGGCATAAGCTCGCTCCCATCCTCGCGCACCGGACCTGTTATCTGGGCGTTGACGCGCCGACATCCAATCGCCGGGTCGAAAAATTGGCTTCAATTGCCGCGAGGGCCACGGTCCGCATACATGTCCGGCCAGCCGATATCCTTACGAATGTCCGCCGGCAGCGAGTTCATGAACCGCTGGGTGCGGATCTCGTTGCGCATCGTGCGGATCTTGCCGACATAGTGCTGCATGCCGCGCAGAATGGTATAACCGTTCATGGCTAGTCTCCTCTCTCTGTGTAGAGGCACTATCGCATACCCCTCCTGACAGCAGTCTGTCAGGAGGATGGCAGGGGGCGAACAATAGTTCCGGACAGTGCGCGCGCCGCAGGCAAGGCATCGCTTCTCGCCGCATCGACCGGTGCCTCAAGGCAGGTTTGCGACTTCCGATTGTTCATAGAGACGGCGTTGTATTCGGTGCCGCTGTTCAGCTTCCGGCGACGGACTGTCGGGATACGCGGCCTTCAGCGAGGTGACCGCAGGTCTGATATGAAGGGAGAAAATTTTTCCCCAACAGCAGGGAGACGACCATGAGCTTGCAACTGACAGGTATCCACCATCTGACCGCCATCACCGCCAATGCGCCCGGCAATCTTCATTTCTACACCAAGGTGCTGGGTCTGCGGCTGGTCAAGAAGACCGTAAACCAGGACGACACCTCGGCCTACCACCTCTTCTATGCCGACGGCGAAGCGACGCCGGGCACCGACCTTACCTTCTTCGACTGGCCGGTCGGCCGCGAGCGGCGCGGCACGCACAGCATCGTGCGGGCCAGCCTCAGGGTCGGCAACCGGGAGAGCCTTGCCTGGTGGAAGCAACACTTGACCGACGAAGGCCTGGCAACAGGAGAGATCGCCGACATCGGCGGTTATGCGTCACTGGACTTCGAAGATCCCGAGGGCCAGCGTCTGCGCCTGGTCAGCGATGGCGGCAAGGGCGGCAGCCATCCCTGGGCGCAAAGCCCGGTACCGGTCGAGCACCAGATACGCGGGCTCGGGCCGATCGTCATCAGCGTTCCCGACATCACCAACACCGAGGCGGTGGTGACCAAGGTGATGAACATGCGCAAGGCGCGCGACTATGCCTCGCCGGAGGGGGAGGTTCACGTCTTCGAAATGGGCGAGGGCGGGCCGGCGGCGGAGCTGCATGTCCTGGTGCAGCCGGGACTGGCGCCGGCACGGCAAGGCGCGGGTGCGGTTCACCATGTCGCCTTCAGGGCGCCGGACCAGGAGACGCTGCATCAATGGACGGCGCGGCTGGCCGAGTTTCGGCTGCCGTCGAGCGGCGAGGTCGAGCGCTATTATTTCCGTTCTCTCTATTTCCGCGAGCCGAACGGCATCCTGTTCGAGATCGCCACCGATGGACCGGGGTTCACCGCCGACGAGCCGCTGGAAACACTGGGGGAAAGTCTTGCCCTGCCGCCATTCCTCGAACCGAAGCGCGCTTCGATCGAGGCCGGCCTCAAGCCGCTGAAGTAGATCGTTTGCCACCGGCAGGCGGGCGCCGCGTTCCGACCCAGGATCGCGGCGTCGTTCTTTCTCAGGCAATGAACGACGTGCTTTGACAGCCGGGCGCGTTGCTGGTCAAAGGCGGCATGACGAAATTTCTCGCCCTTGTCATCGTCGGTTTCATGGTCATTCAATTGATCAAGCCGCTTGGCTGGCCGGGCCTCAAGCGACGTGGTGATTTCTGGAAACTGGCACTGCTCGCCATGGCCGCGATTTCCCTGGCGGCCGTGCTCGGGCATTTGACGTAGGACGGCACTTGTCGTCGGTGCTCAATTGCCAAGCACCGGGCCAACCAGATGCTCGGCCCAGGCCCGGTAGCCTGCTTCCGAGGCGTGAAAGCCGTCCGACGCAAAGCGGGCTTCCGGATTGGTGATCGGCAGGCGCGGCGCCGGCACCGCGCCGCGCTCCAGGCAAAGGCGTTCGCCCATCCGGTTCATGTCGGTGGCGCGAATCTCAAGGATTTTTCCGAGCAGCGGCGGCATGGCCGGAGCCCGCGTGAACTCCAGCACCGGCGACCACACCACGCGTGCTTCCGGCCATTTGGCGCGCAGGCCGTAGAGCAGGCCGCCGAACTCCTTCTTGAAGCGCGGCACGGAGTGAAAATTCTTGGTGTCGTTGGTGCCGATGGCCAACACGATATGCGTCCACGGTTCGGCCGACAGATTGGGCAGGACATGGTCGCGTATCTGGCCCGACGTTGCCGAATTAAAGCCGGCCGCCCGCCAGCGCACGGTGCGGCCTGTGCTTTGTGAAATCAGCACGGCGAGTTGCGCGGCAAGCCCATGTTCCGAATTGCCTATGCCGACCGACGCGGCGGACGAATCGCCCAGCACCAGAAGCGAGATATCAGGCGCCTTGCCTGATATTTCGTGCATGACCGGCCCTTGCGCCGGCAGCATGCGCGTGGTGCGGCGTCGCACGCCGAGGCCTTGCCAGATATAGACCGGGAAGGCGAGCCAGGTGAGTAGGGACGGGAAGCGCATAGCAGTACCGTTAAACGATCAGCGGCAGCCTTAGCGCATGTTTTGGTCGGCGGGAACGCTCTTCAATCGCAGCAACTCGCCTGCCCCGCTTGCTTGCCCTGATATTCATCGTGCAGCCGCACCCAATCCATCAGTCCGTGATAGGGGCCGTTCTCGTTGCGGCCCTTCGGCGTCATGTCGAGATAGTCGTAGGCGCCGATCTGCGCCTCGCCGCCGCGGGCGCGCGACATGAAGGTGAGGAAGATGTCGCGGTTCTCGTCCCGGTAGAAAACGCTGGTGCCGGGAAGCTCCTTCGATGTCCGTGGACGGGTCTCGAAATTGTAGGTGGTGTCGCCGGCGGCGATCTGCTTGTCGGTGAAGGAGACCTGCATGTCGAAGTTGAAATCCGAGGCATAGGACGACACCCAGTCGAACTTCCAGCCCATGCGCTGCTTGTAAGGCAGAAGTTCCGCCAGTGGAGCGCGCGAAACCACGACCAGCGACACGTCGTGATGCCGCAGATGCTGATTGGCGCCGTCGATATGGTCTGCAAGGAATGAGCAGCCCTCGCAATGATTGACGCAGCCCGGCCCGAACATGAAGTGATAGACGATCAGCTGGCTGTTGGTGCCAAACAGGTCGGTCAGTCTCTTCGGCCCTTGTTCGGTCTCGAAGACATAGTCTTTCCGGATCTTCAGCCAGGGCAGTTCACGCCGTTCAGCGGCGATCCGCTCGCGAAACCGCGTCAATTCCTTCTCGCGCGCCAGATGCGCCTTGTGCGCCTGGAACCAGTCTTCGCGCGAAACGATCTTGTTGCGATGCATGAACCTCTCCCTGAATGTCATCCCAAGGACGTTCGGGATGGGCGCAAACCGACATCGCCGGAGAGGAAATAAGGACGGAGAGGCTCTGCCCCAAGTCCGGGCAAACAAAAACCCGGGCGCATCGGCCCGGGTTCAAAGGCAAGACGGAAGGATTTTGATCAGGCGGCCTGTTCCAGGCTCGCCTTCCATTTTCCAAGCGCCGCCAGATGGTTCATATGCGCGCGATGGGTGAAGGCGGCCTGGCCGGCGGCGACATTCGAGGCCTTGCCGCTCCAGGCTTTCTGCGGCGCGGCCTGCAGCGCGCGGCCGTAGGAGAAGGTCAGCTTCCACGGGTGCGGGCCGATGGCGTTGATGGCGTTGAGGTTGGCGGTCGCCTCCTCGTCCTCCTGGCCACCGGAGAGGAAGGCGATGCCCGGCACCGCTGCCGGCACGGTCTCGCGAAACAGCTTTATGGTCTTTTCCGCGACTTCTTCCGGGCTGCTCACCTTGCCCGATTTCTTGCCGGCCAGCACCATGTTGGGCTTCAGGATGGTGCCTTCCAGCAGGACGCCAGCCGCATGGAGCTCGTCATAAAGCTTGATCAGCGTTGCCTTCGAGACGTCGTAGCAGGTATCGATGTCGTGGGCGCCGTCCATCAGCACTTCCGGCTCGACGATCGGCACGATGCCGGCCTCCTGGCAAAGGGCGGCATAGCGGGCAAGTGCATGGGCGTTCGAGCCGATCGAATTGGCCGAGGGCACGCCCTTGGCCTGGTCGATGTCGATCACCGCTCGCCATTTGGCGAAGCGGGCGCCCAGCTTGTAGTAATCGGCAAGGCGCTCGCGCAGGCCATCGAGGCCTTCGGTGATGGTGTCGCCGGGAAACCTGGCCAGCGGCTTGGCGCCGGCATCGACCTTGATGCCGGGGATGGCGCCGGCCGCCTTGATGATG
>NZ_RZOL01000880.1:0-676 GCF_004022985.1 Mesorhizobium sp. M7A.F.Ca.ET.027.02.1.1
GGGCATGGCCAACCTGCCTTTGATCGCGGCGGCACTGCTCGACGGCGGGCTGGCGCCGTCGACACCGGCGGCAGTGATCGTCGCGGCGACCACGCCGCAGGAACGAACCGTCGTCGCCACGCTCGCCACCATTGCCGAGGAAGCCGCGGCCGCCGGTCTCGCCTCGCCGGCGCTGATCGTCGTTGGCGGCATCGTTGCCATGCGCGCGGCACTGGCGGGACAAGCATGACGGCCCGCGCCATCATCGTCGGCGCGCCGCGCTCCGGCTCTGGCAAGACCAGCGTCACCATCGGCATTTTACGCGCGCTCACCCGGCGTGGGCTGAAGGTGCGAGGCGCCAAATCCGGCCCCGACTATATCGACCCCGGCTTCCACACCGCCGCCACGGGACTGTCGGGCGTCAATCTGGACAGCTGGGCGATGCCGCCATCGCTGCTCAACGCACTCGCCGCGCAAGCCGCCGACGACACCGATTTCGTCATCCTCGAAAGCGCCATGGGCCTGTTCGACGGCATTCCGGCCTCGCCGGGGCGCACCGGGTCAGCCGCAGACTTGGCTCGGCTCTACGGCCTGCCGGTATTGCTGGTGCTCGACGTCTCCGGCCAGTCGACCACCGCGGCCGCCGTCGCCAAGGGCTTTGCCACCTACGATCCGGATGTACGCATGGCCGGTGTAG
>NZ_RZOL01000881.1:0-674 GCF_004022985.1 Mesorhizobium sp. M7A.F.Ca.ET.027.02.1.1
GGAGCCTTTGAGGGCTTCGATTGACGATTTCAGAGCTTACGCTTAAATCCAGCGATCACGAGCCCGCGCGACGTTTCGAGGTGTTCACGGGTTCCGGCCGGCGTCGCGCATGGTTGCCGGAGGAGAAGGCGCGGATCGTGGCGGAAAGCTACGATGCCGGCGAGACCGTGAGCGCGGTGGCCCGGCGATATGCATTGTCCCCGCAGCAGCTGTTCGCCTGGCGTCGGGCCGCGCGTCTGCCGTTGGAAGAGGCGCCGGCGCCGGAGCCATTGTTTGTTCCTGCGGTGATTGCGGCGCCAATGTCGGAGACACCTGCAAAGGGTCCGCCGAAGCCGCGGAAACGGAAAGCCGCCCGGGATGCCGGCGTGATCGAGTTGGAGATCGACGGCGTTGCGATGCGGGTCGGCCGTGGCGCCGACGCCAGGACGGTGGCGGCGGTGATCCGTGCGCTGAAGGCGCCGTCGTGATCAGGCCGACGGGTGCGGTCAAGGTGATGGTGGCGACGAAACCGGTGGGCTTCCGCAAGGGCGCGGAGGGCTTGGCGGCGCTGGTGCGCGAGACGATGGGCGCCGATCCGTTCTTATGCGTCGGGCGAGATTATGTGGCGGAGCCGCCCTGACGCCCGGCAGGGCCGGCCAAACCCAGCTTGCCTCCGCCACATAATATTTAGATGC
>NZ_RZOL01000882.1:0-674 GCF_004022985.1 Mesorhizobium sp. M7A.F.Ca.ET.027.02.1.1
CCTTGATGGTGTTGGGGGTGCGTTACGAGATTTTTTGGCTGAACGGTTTGATCGGCGTCGTGTTTTTCATCGCCACCAGCAACATTCTGCTTCCGCCCCTCGTGGCCGTGATCGGCCACGGGGTGTCGGCCTATCTGTGTCAACGCGACATTCACATGTTTCATATTTTCGAGCGCCTTTTTCTGACCAAGCGGGCGATGGGGAACACCTCGTTTTGGGGAGCCAGGAGCTATTCTCCGTGAGCATCAACGCTGATCTGAAATACGGCAAGCAACGCAAAAAAGAGCAGGGCGTGAATGAACACGTCCCCTTTTTGCGTCATGTGGATGATAATGTACTGGTGACCAAGGCGGGCTTTCTGGCCTGCGTCATCCGCATGGGCGGTCTGCCGTTTCAGACGATGGACCAGTCTGAGCTCAACGCCCGGGTCCTGAACCGCAACACCACATTTCGCAATCTCTCGTCGTCGCGCTTTGCCGTCTATGCGACGATCATCCGTCGCCACATCACGCCCGAGATCGAAGGTAGCTTCGACAACCCGTTCGTCGCGGAACTGGACGCGCGTTACATGGAGGCGCTGTCCTCCAAGAATCTGTTCGTCAACGAAGTTTACTTGACGGTCATACGCCGGCCGATGGCCGGCAAGATCGGCTGGGTGGACAAGGTTTTTGATC
>NZ_RZOL01000883.1:0-665 GCF_004022985.1 Mesorhizobium sp. M7A.F.Ca.ET.027.02.1.1
GGCTGTCGGTGCGGTCCATCATGCCGCCATGGCCTTCGATCAGATGGCCCCAGTCCTTGACGCCCTGGTCGCGCTTGATGGCCGAGGCGACCAGCCCGCCGAGAAATCCCATCGAGCAGGCGACGAAGGCCACGGCTGCTGCCTGCAGCGGCGAGAAGGGTGTCACGAACGATAGCAGCGCGCCGAGCAGGCTCGCCGACACCAGTCCGCCGATCAGCCCTTCCCAGGTTTTCGACGGCGAGACGTTCGGCGAAAAACGGTGTTTTCCAAACAGCTTGCCGAAGATGTATTGCAGCACGTCGCTGCCTTGCACGACGATGATCAGGAACGCGATCAGCAGCAGGGTGCGGCCTTCGAAGCCCGGCACCTCGAGTGTCAGCAGGGCAGGGACATGGCTGACGCAATAGACCGAGATCATCACCGCCCATTGCTGCGCGGCGATGCGCTCGAGGAAGCGTTCGGTGTCGCCATGCAGCGCCGTGATGGCCGGCATCAACAGGAAGCAATAGACCGGAATGAAGATGACGAAGAGCCCGTACCAGGCGGTCCACACCAGCCAGTATTGAAACGGTATGATGATGCCGAACATGCCGAGCAGCACCCAATGGTCGCTGCGGCGGGTGTGCGTCAGCGTCACGAATTCGCGCAGCGCGGCGAAGGAGATC
>NZ_RZOL01000884.1:0-662 GCF_004022985.1 Mesorhizobium sp. M7A.F.Ca.ET.027.02.1.1
CCTCAGGACCAACCAATGACAAGCCTTCAGACCACAACTCCGAGCCCTCCGCCGATCGACGGCATCTTTCGCGCTCTTGCCGACCCGACGCGACGCCGCGTTGTCGAGCGGCTGAACCGCAGTCCCGCCTCGGTCAGCGAACTCGCGCAGCCTTTCAAGATGGCGCTGCCGTCCTTCATCGAACATCTCAAGATTTTGGAAGGCTGCGGGCTGGTGCACTCGCAAAAGACCGGCCGGGTCAGGACCTATCAGCTGGCACCTGAGCCGCTGAAACTCGCCGAAAACTGGCTGGCCGAACAGCGCACGCTTTGGGAGCGCCGCCTCGACCAGTTCGACGCCTATGTGATGACCCTCAAGGAGACAGAAAAATGATCTATCCCCTCAAGCCGGATACCAGGCTGGACCTCGTGCTGGAGCGCGTCATCGATGCGCCGCGCGAATTGCTGTGGCGCGCCTTGACGACGCCGGAGCACGTCAAGCAATGGTTCACGCCGAAGCCTTGGATGATCACCGACTGCGAGATCGACCTCAGGCCGGGCGGGCTGTTCCGCACGCGCATGCAGTCGCCCGACGGAACCGAGGTCAACGACCGCCATTGCTGCTATCTCGAAATCGTGCCGAACGAGCGGCCGGTAACCCGGCAACAATGCATCCGTCCACAC
>NZ_RZOL01000885.1:0-659 GCF_004022985.1 Mesorhizobium sp. M7A.F.Ca.ET.027.02.1.1
GGAATGGGTTGGGCCTGAGAGGCGCCGGCCTTGGCGGATCAAATCCACCACACAGGCATCCTACCATTACCCGCCGCGCCGATAATTCCGTGATCGCGCCAGTATCATCAAGCCGCCCCGTCTGTTTGCACGTTCGGCGAACGCTCAACAACACGACTTGACGGCCTGTGTCAGGCGTCTGAAAAGGGCTGGCCTGCGGACGTGGCGGAATTGGTAGACGCAAGGGACTTAAAATCCCTCGATCTCTGATCGTACGGGTTCGATTCCCGTCGTCCGCACCACCTTTCTCTCTTCGAGCTTCGGGTGGCGGGCCACCTGAAGCTCGAAGAGCGAAGGAGCGTCCTCCGAAGCCTTGGCGAAGGAGGACCGGTTCGAATTTTATCCGTTCAGGCGCACCAATTTCACCAGCCACGGCTTGTTGGCATCTCTACGCCTCGAACACTTTCTGTGTGAACCATTCCGCCAGCCTGGCAAGTTCCGGCCCCAGCACACGATCGGCGCCGACAGGCGGCACGATAGCTCTGATTTGATCGACGAAGGAGCGCAGTGCTGGCGGCGGCGTCCGTTCGGTGACGTGCAGCGCCTGCGAGGCGATCATCGCCAGCATCGCCATGGCGGCATCGACGCAGCGGCCGGCGGTTGCCTCCTTGGTCCATGCG
>NZ_RZOL01000886.1:0-655 GCF_004022985.1 Mesorhizobium sp. M7A.F.Ca.ET.027.02.1.1
ATACTCGCGTCGGCACGCCTTGGCGACGCCGATGAAGCCGCGCGCCTGCTGTCAGGCCACATCGTCGGCAGCCGCGACCGACTGGTGACGTCGCTCGCCAACGATCGGCGCGGTCTTCGCGCCAGAGGCTTTGCCGTCGTTGCTGCTTAAAGGTGGATGAAGGGGCGCAAAGCGGCGTCTGGACGTATGCGCACTTTCGCCTCGCTTCGCAGACGCCGATGGCGTAAGGAGCGGCCATGGAAAACAACCGATTTGAAACACCTGTGACTGTGAAGTCAGTCGCGGCGGGAAGCACTCAGCTCTTGCGCACGGCGCGTGAGGCTTCCGACTACCTCCTCAACAGCTGGCCCGGCAAGCGCAGCCCCAAGCATCGCGCGGCCCTGCAGGCCTGCCATGACGCACTCGCCGGCGACAAGCCGGCGATGAACGCCAGGCGCGCCTTCATCGCGGCAGCACGCGAAGTGGACGTGTTCGTCAGCGACAAGGCGCCCGCCTGACACAAGCCGACATTTGAGGCGGCAATCTGGATTGAGGCACGGCCCGCATCTGCGGGCCGTTTGCCGTCACTTTGCCGTTTCGGTTTCGGCTTCAGTCTCGTCTTCGGGCTTCGAACGTTCCCGCGCTGCAACCTTGGCTGCCAGCTTCTCGGCCTTTT
>NZ_RZOL01000887.1:0-652 GCF_004022985.1 Mesorhizobium sp. M7A.F.Ca.ET.027.02.1.1
CGGGTGGGGTTTCTCGGCAAGCGCGGGCTACGAGAAACTGGAAGAGACGCACAACTATACCTTCGAAATCAACAAGCAGAAGCTTGAAGATCGAGAATTTACAATTGGTCTCTCGTTCAATGCAGTCTGCGCAAAATATCCGGATAGTTTTGCCGATCTGACCAACGTTGGAAACAAGTGCATCGATAAGAATGCCTTCGCCAGTATCGTCAAGGATGTTCAGGCGTGCCAGACTAGTAAGTTGGAATTCTTGAAAGGGCTGTTGGACAAGGGGCTCATCAGCCAGACGCAGTACGACAAGCAGGTCGAGAAGGTATTTACCGATCCTTGCTATAAGGAGAATACCATTTCCAATGCGGTACTTGCGGCAAGTGAAGCCGCCTTTGAGCCGGTCAGAATTGCACTCGAGGCCGGGCAGATCACAAGTGAGCAGGCAGAAGCCGCCGTCATGCCGTGGGTCTCACGGCCGGCGGCAATTCTGGCGCCAGGTGTGAACAGCGCCTTTGAAAGCAACATTCTGCCGTTCCTGCCTTAGGTAAGGCCAGTGTCGGCGGCCCGGTTCCTCGCATGCCTTTTGCTCTGCCTCTGGCGGAGCGTGGCAGACGCGACCGTATTATTGCCGGTACAAGATACGCCTCACGGAGATGAATAC
>NZ_RZOL01000888.1:0-649 GCF_004022985.1 Mesorhizobium sp. M7A.F.Ca.ET.027.02.1.1
TTGCAGCCGCTCGCAGCGGACGGGCACGATGTTGTCGTCCCCTCGCTTCCTGGCTTCGCGTTCTCCAACCCGATCACGCGCCCGATCGGCCCGCGGCGGGCTGCTGCGCTCGTGCATGGGCTGATGATCCAACTGTTCGGCGACGCGCGGTATTTCGTTCAAGGGGGCGATTGGGGCCACGGCATCGCGGCCTGGGCAGCGCATGATCGACCGGACGCTCTGCTCGGCATCCATATTAACATGATGACCGTGCGCGCGGAGGATGCCGCTCCGACGACCGACGAGGAGAAGTCCTTCGCCGCCAAGCGGGCCGCGATTGCCGATTGGGAGAGGGCCTACTTTCACGAGCAGGAAACCCGTCCGCAGACGCTTGGCGTCGCGATGGCCGACAGCCCGGTCGGAGCGGCGGGCTGGATACTCGAAAAGTTCGGCAAGTGGGCCGATCTTCCGACAACCGCCGATGGCGCCCCGGACATATGGAGCAAGTTTTCCGAGGAGGAACTCCTCACCAACATCATGCTCTACATCGCGCCGGCATCGTTCGTGACTGCAACCTGGATCTACTACGGCAGCCGGATTGAGGGGTCGCTGATGCTTCCGGCCGGCACCCGCATCCAGGTGCCGACCGGCGTTGCGGCCTTTCCTGATC
>NZ_RZOL01000889.1:0-642 GCF_004022985.1 Mesorhizobium sp. M7A.F.Ca.ET.027.02.1.1
TGGTCGAGATCATCCGTCGATCCGACGACCAGAAGGGCTTCCAGATCCTGCCCCGCCGCTGGGTCGTCGAACGGACCTTCGGCTGGATGACAAGATGGCGCCGCCTCGTGCGCGACTACGAGCAGCGCATCGACGTCTCGCAAGCCATGATCCTTGTCGCAATGGGCGGCAATCTCATCCGCCGAAACGCTCATCCGTGAATTTCAAAACGGACTCTAAGAAGCTGAGGAGGTCTCCTGTTGCGCGGTTGGAAGAACGAAATGGGTAGTCTCACATCCGAGGTCATGGAGTCTGCGGATGAGGCGTCGGATGGTGTTGTCACGCTGGCGCTGATCGAAGTGGCGCGGACCAAGATCGCGATAAGGCACGCCGTCGCGGAGCATGAAGTAGGCGGCGGTGAGCATCGAAGCGGCAACGGCCAGGATCGCCTTCTTGGCCCCACGCCGTGCCTTGAGGCGCAAGAATTGGGCATGCAAGTAGCTGGCCTTGACGCGTAGTCGAACGTGTTCTCGGAACCGGCGAAGCGCAGATGCAACAGCTTGCCGGTGGCATCATCGATGTAGACGAGCAGGGCGCATTTGGGACCGCGGTTCTCGAACCACCAATGGTGCGAGCCATCGATCTGCACCAACTCGCCAAGGC
>NZ_RZOL01000088.1:0-17974 GCF_004022985.1 Mesorhizobium sp. M7A.F.Ca.ET.027.02.1.1
GGGACAAAAAAAGGGGGGCGGGCCGGGCCCGCCACTCTTTTGTTGAAGATCAGCTTCGGCTGTTAACGGCCAAAGAGATTCCGGTCGCTGCCCTGAGGGGCGGACTTCTCTTCGTCGCCCGACGAATTGAGCAGCTTCTCGACGAGGCCACCGCTGTTGCGGACCGAGCTCGTATGCGCGCTGTCAACCGAGGTAACCGCAGGCTGGTTGGCGCCGTTGGAGCCAAAGTTGTCGCTGCCGGCGAAGGCACTGCCGGTGATGGCCAGAACGGCGGCGGCAGCAATAAGGATCTTGTTCATTTTAGTCTCCTGAATTCTGGATTTCGCCAGACGGCAGACACAGCTGCCGTCGCTTGCGAAATTGGTTTTAGCGACCGAAGAGGTTACGGTCGCTGCCCTGAGCGGGTGTCTGGGCAGCCGGTTCCGAGGTCTTGGTGGAAGCCGTGTACGACTGGTCCACAGCGGCGGCAGGCTGGTTGGCGCCGTTCGAACCGTAGTTGTCGCTGCCCGCGAAAGCGCTGCCGGTGATGGCCAGAACGGCGGCGGCAGCAATGAGGATCTTGTTCATCTTAAATACTCCTGAATGTCTGAATTTCGAATGTCTGAATTTCGCCAGGGCAGCGGGCGGGCCCGCCGTCGACTGGGAATCGGCTGTTAGTTGTTGCCGAAGAGGTTGTGGTCAGCACCCTGGGCAGGCGCCTGAGCAGCCGGTTCCGACTTCTTGGTCGAAGCGGTGTACGAGCTGTCGACAGCAGTGGCTGCCGCGGCGTTCGAACCGTAGTGGTCGCTACCAGCGAAGGCGCTGCCGGAAATGGCCAGAAGGGCTGCGGCAGTGAGAATGATCTTTTTCATTTTTGTACTCCAGTATCGTCTTTTTCCGTCCGTCTAGCGGCGTGTCTTGGAAATGAAATCGCGTCGTTCGGACAGCCCCGATGTGGGAGGGCAACCCCGCCTTTTCCAATCACGAAGTTGTTCCGTGTGGACCATGAATCCACACCTTGAAATTGTGCCAGGGGAATCTAGAGATACATTTTTCCTGTCTATATCAGCATGTTAAGTTTAACCATCCGATGGATCACTGACTGTTTCAAACTCGGCGTTCACACCGTCCTGCACGCACCGTCAACAGAAACGAACCGTTCGGTTCGATTTTAGGTCAAGCTAATAGTCACTTTTCGAAACCGTTAACCTTTTTTGACCCCCGCCAAGGGTCGGACTCGGGAAGATCGCAGCCGGCAAATGGCGGCCCGGGAGGCGGGATTTCGGCCCGCGACGATCTGCGGTGACGTTTCGCATGCCGTGTCGCGCCGCATGGATACGATGTCGTTTTCATGCCGACGGCGCGCCAGCGATCGTGGTTAGATCATACCATCTCAGGTGCCGCTTCGTGACGACGAGGCGGAGAATTGGGAAGCCGGTCAGAATCCGGCGCTGCCCCCGCAACGGTGGTGGAGTTCAAGTCGCAACGGGAGACCACTGGGCAACTGCCTGGGAAGGTGTCGCGATGGTCCGCAAGGACAACTCCAGAGCCCGGAAACCAGCCCGAGATTTTTAGACTCGACTGATCGCGGTGGGCGGTCAAGAGGTGGATAGCGCATGTCCGGCACCTAGCCGGCCTGCGTTTCAATCCTTCCTCCATCACCACCAGTTCAGTCCTTAGAAACGAGGACAGGACATGGATACCCGCAACGACATGCTGAGGCTCCTGAAGGGGCGCCGGCAAGGCTTTTCGCTGGAGCAGCCCTTCTACACCGATCCAGACTACTTCAAGCTCGACATGGAGCTGATCTGGTATCGCGACTGGCTGTTCATCGGCCATGATTGCGAACTGCCGAAGCCGGGCAGCTACATCACCGTGCAGATCGGCGACTATCCGGTCGTCCTTGTCCGCGACCAGCAAGGCAAGATCAACGCCTTCCACAATTCCTGCCGCCATCGCGGCAGCCGCGTGTGCAACACGGAGAAGGGTACGGCGGCAAAGCTCGTCTGCCCCTATCATCAGTGGACCTATGAGTTGGACGGCCGCCTGCTGTTTGCCCGCCAGATGGCCGACGGTTTCGACAAGAGTGATTTCGGCCTGAAGCCGGTCGCCTGCGAGAGCGTCGGCGGCTACATCTTCATCTGCCTGGCCAAGGAACCGGCGGATTTCACGCCGATGCGGGCGATGATCGAACCCTATCTTTTGCCGCACCGGTTGCGTGAGGCAAAGATCGCCTTTGAGAGCACGATCATCGAGAAGGGCAACTGGAAGCTGGTCTGGGAAAACAACCGCGAGTGCTACCACTGCGTCGCCAATCACCCTGAGCTGTGCAAGACCTTCCCCGAGGCGCCGACCGTGACCGGCGTCAACGGCGCCGACAGCGACCCCGAGATGGTCGCGCACTGGGCCAAATGCGAGGCCGCTGGCTTGCCGAGCAAATTCCGCATCGATCCGGCAGGGCAGTACCGCGCCACCCGCGCGCCGCTGCTGCGCGATGCCGTCAGCTACACCATGACGGGAAAACGGGCGGTGAAGAACAACCTGTCCGACAGCGTTTCAACCGACCGCATCGGTTCCTTGCTGCTTTATCATTATCCGACAACCTGGAACCATATCCTCGGCGACCATGCCGTCACCTTCCGCGTGCTGCCGATCAGTGCCACGGAAACCGCGGTGACGACGAAATGGCTCGTCCACAAGGATGCGGTCGAAGGCATCGACTACGACCTCGCTGAGCTCACCCATGTCTGGACCGAGACCAACGACCAGGACCGCCGCATCGTCGAGGAAAACGCCTTCGGCATCCTGTCGCCGGCCTACGAACCAGGCCCCTATTCGGAGCTGCATGAGGGCGGCGTGATCCAGTTCGTCGAGTGGTACGCGTCGTTCATCGGGCCGCGCCTTGCCGAAGGCGGCCGGCCGGCCCTGCGCAGCGTCGCCTAGCTCAGGGGACAAGAGGATGAATGCGATGACGGACCTTGGCCTCTATCGCCATCTCGACCAGATGACGCCCTGGAACGACCGGCTGCAGGTGCTGGAAGTGATCGGCGTCAGCGACGAAGCGCCGGACGTGAAGACCTTCACCTTCCGCTCCGACAACCAGACCTGGTTCCGCTACAAGCCGGGCCAGTTCGTGACGCTGGAACTGCCGACATCGGAGGGGCCGCTGATGCGCACCTACACGCTGTCGTCCTCGCCGTCGCGGCCGTTCTCGATCGCGGTGACGGTCAAGGCGCAGGCAGGCAGCACCGGCACGCGCTGGATGTTCGACCATCTGACGCCGGGCTCGCACGTCAAGGCCTATGGGCCGACCGGTGATTTTTCGCTGCACAGCCACCCGGCGGCCAAATATCTGTTCATTTCGGCGGGCTCCGGCGTGACGCCGATGATGTCGATGCTGCGTTGGTTGAACGACTGTGCGCCATGGACAGATGTCGGCTTCGTCAACTGTGCGCGCCGCCCGGAAGAGATCATTTTCCGCAAGGAACTCGAGCTGCTCGGCAGCCGCATGCCCGGCCTGTCGCTCGGCTTCATGATCGAGGAGCGGTCGAGCCGCGAGGGCTGGTTCGGCCATATGGGCCGCATCGACGCGATCCGGCTGCCATTGCTGGCGCCCGATTTCCGCGAGCGCGAGATTTTCTGCTGCGGCCCCGATCCCTTCATGCGCGCCGTGCGCGGCATGCTGGACGCCGCCGGCTTCGACATGGCGAAATACCATCAGGAAAGCTTTGCTGCGCCTGCCGTGGAGGAGATCCCGGCGCCGTTCTCGCCGCCGGCGGAGGACGGCGCTGCTGCTGCCGTCGAGGCCGTGACACCGATCCGGTTTTCGCTTTCCGATGTCGATGCCGAATGCGTCGCCGGCCAGACCGTGCTGCAGACGGCACGCGCCTCTGGGGTGCGGATTCCCGCCGCCTGCGAGTTCGGCCTGTGCGGCACCTGCAAGGTGAGGAAGGTCGCGGGCGATGTCGAGATGAGTCACAATGGCGGCATCCTCGATCACGAAATCGAGGACGGCTTTATCCTCGCCTGTTGCTCGAAGCCGCTTTCTGCGCTTGAAATCGAAGCGTGACCGGCTGCGCTCGCCCCCAAGCCTGCGCCATCTTGCCAAAAACCCTGCAAATGGTTAGACGCCTGCAACGGTGGGGTTGACCGTAAGGCCCGAAGATCATCTCCGCGGCCTGCTCGGCGGGGGAGCAAACATGCGACAATCCGGCATCTATGCCATTGCCAGCAAGGATATCGTCTTTGAATCCTTCGACGGCGAAGCCGTCGTTCTTGACCTGACCACGGGCAAATATTTCGGCTTCTCTGATTCAGGCAGCAGACTTTGGGATGCACTGTCGTCCGGCGTGCCTGCCTCCGAACTGGTCGGCGCCACGACCGGCATTGGCGCCCTCGATGCCGCCGCGATTGACGGCTTTGTTTCACAATTGCTCGAATTCGGTTTGCTGGCGGCCGTAACCGATGGCGTGGCAAGACCGGCTCCAAGCGAATTGCTGGCTCAGCTCGCCGCTGCCAGAGAGCCCCTCAAGGTCGACATCCATGACGATCTCGCCGATCTCATTGTCGTCGATCCCATCCACGAGGTCGAGGAGCCCCTCGGCTGGCCCGCGGTGAAGCAGGCCAACTGAAGCGCCCATCAGGTTCTCGTTGCCGGACAGCTCCGGAACAGGCAAACCCATGCCGAACGTCACTCTCGAAAACTTGGTTGACTACGCACGTCATGTCCTGGCGCAAGCAGAGAGCAGCGCCGAGCATTATCCACTGACCCGCAAGGCGAGCTTGCCGCATCTGGATTTGACCGCGAATGTCAGCGCCGGCGCATTGGCGGATGCCGTCGCTCATGGCTTTGTCCCTGCTCCGGGCAACCGAACGCCTGCCGATATCTGCCGCGTCTTCGTCGCACATCCCGGCATAGACGGCATCGCGGCACCGGTCAGTTGGGGCCAGGGGCCCTTCACGCAGCATGGCTTCGCCACCCGGCTGGCGGAGGCCGGATTGCGCGGCAACCATTTTCACGACCTGGATTTCTGGCAGTTCTATGATCCGCAACGTCGCGTTGGGGTGCAGTTGATGGCTTCGGCCGATGCCTTTCCACCGTGGGAGCCGGGAGCGCCGCTGCGCCCCTTCCTCCATTGGGAATATGCGGCGCGCGGCATGCGCCTTGCCCATGCCGGCACGCTCGGGGCCAATGGCAAGGGCGTGCTGTTGGCCGGCGCGGGCGGGGCCGGGAAATCCGGAACCGTCGCCGCCGGCCTCCTCAACGGACTGGACAGCGTCGGCGACGACTATGTGCTGGTCGACCTCTCCAACGGGGTGACTGCCCGCCCACTGTTTTCAACACTCAAACAGGATCCCCAGGGGTTCGTTCGGCTTGGGCTGAAGCATCGGCTGAAAGCGCATGGTCCGCTCAACTGGCAAGGCAAGCATGCTTTTCACATTGATGACATCGCGCCTCGGCCGGTGCCCGAAACTCTGGACATCATCGCGCTGCTGGTGCCACATATCGGCGGAGGCGAGGCAAGTTCGATCGTGCCGGTGTCGCGCAGGGATGCCATGATTGCCTTGGCGCCGTCGGGCATAGCGCAGATGCCGGGCGAGCGGGAGAGCGGCTTTCGCTTCTTCAGCGACCTGACCCGCCTGCTGCCGTGCTATCGTCTGTCGCTGGGGACGCAGCCACAGGAGATAGCCGGTACGATTGCCGACTTTCTCACGCGGGGCGCTTCGTGAAACTGAGCGTGATAATGCCCGTCTACAACCGTGAGCGCTATGTCGTTTCGGCATTGCGCTCGCTGGTGCGGCAGCGGGACGCCGCCGATCTCGACATCATCGTCATCGACGACGGCTCGACCGACGGCTCTGCTGAGGCCGTGCGCTCGATGATGCGCGAAAACCCCTGCATCCGACTGTCCCAGCAATCCAACATGGGCGTGGCCAAGGCGCGCAACGCCGGGCTGCGGCAACTGCCGCCGGATGCGGAGTTCGTTTCGTTTCTGGATTCTGACGACATCTCGCTGGCCGGACGGTTCAAGAAGGACCTTGCACGCTTCAGAGCAGACCCCGGACTCGAGCTGACCTATTCGCTGATGACGCTGGTCGAGCGGATTGACGATGAGCGGCTGAAACCGGCAGCCGACAGCCGCACGATGACGCTTCGGGGAATTTCGCTGAGCGCCGCCGTGTTCAGCAGAGGGCTTGTCGACAGGACGGGCGAGTTCGATGAGGATTTCGAGCAGGCTGAGGATACCGACTATCTGCTGCGCGTTTTCGAGGCGGGACCGAACTACGAATTGTTGGACGCGGTCGCGATCTACTACCGACGCCATGCCGGAAATGTCACCAAGGAACATAGCGGCAGGGTCCGCAACCACTTGCGTGCAATCCACAAGTCGATGCGGCGGCGCAAGGCCGATCCGTCACGGCGAGAGGTCCAGGGCATCTTCGAATTGAAGAGTCCCACCGATTGGCGGATGCTATGATGCTCGACACAATCAAGTCGGATCAGCCAAGCCCGCAACGCTGCCGGAGACGCCCATGAAGCTGAGCGTCATCATGCCCGTCTACAATCGCGAACAATTCGTTGGCCTCGCGCTGCGCTCGCTGCTCAGGCAGCGCGAAGACATCGATCTCGACATCATCGTCATCGACGATGGGTCGACCGATGGTTCGGCAGCCGTCGTACGGTCGTTGATCGACGAGGCCCCGTGCATTCGTCTTTTCCAGCAGATCAATGGCGGGGTCACCAAAGCGCGCAATGCCGGGCTGAAGCAGTTGCTGCCGCAGACTCATCTGGTGTCGTTTCTCGATTCGGACGACATCTCCCCGACAGGGCGCTTCAAGGCGGATCTCGCTTGTTTCGGAGAGAATCCTGGCCTCGACCTGACCTATTCGCGCATGACGCTGGTCGACAAGATAGATGGCGAGACGCTGGAACCGGCCGCCGACAGCCACTCCATCACCGTGCGAGGGATCCACCTGTCCGCCGGGATCTTTGCGCGAAACCTCATCGAGCGCACCGGTGGTTTCGACGAGGATTTCAAACAGGCCGAGGACACCGACTATCTGTTGCGTATCTTTGAGAGCCAGACAAAATACGTTATGCCCGATACGGTGGCTCTCTACTACAGGCGTCATCCCGGCAACATGACCAAGGAAGCCGATGTGCCCTTTCGCGAGTTCATGCGCGCCATTCACAAGTCGATGAAGCGTCGTAAGGCCGACCCCAACTTGCGCCGAGTGGAGGGAATCTTCGACTTCAAGGATCTCGCGCAGTGGCGGTTCCTTTGATGGCAGCCTACGGCGTCGTCATTCCGGCTTTCAACGCGGCCGCCACCATCGGCGCGGCCCTGAACTCCGTCCTGGCCCAGACGGCAAGGGCGGAGGCCGTCGTCGTGGTCGATGACGGTTCGACCGACGATACGGTTGCGGTGATCAATGCGATGAACTTGCCGGTGACGGTGCTGCGACAGGACAATGCCGGACCTGGCAGCGCAACGACCCGTGGCATTGCGGCACTCTCGACGCCGCTCATCGCGACGCTCGATGCCGACGATTTGTGGTTGGCGGACAAGATCGAAAAGCAGCTGGTCCATCTCGACCGTCATCCCGGGACAACGGGCGTCTTTACGCATTGGCGGACGTTTCGCGGCGACAGCCCCGATTTGCCCGATGCGACCAGTGGAGCTGGCTGGTCGCGCACGACGATGATGATCCGCCAAGAGGTGGTGCAGAGCGTCGGTCCCATCATCGACCCACCAGGCGGTCGCGGCGAGATGATCGACTGGATCGCCCGGGTTCGTGAGGCAGGCTTTGCCCTTGCCATGCTCGACGACGTGCTTGCATTGCGCCGCATCCGTCCGGGCAGCCTTTCCTACGGCCGCGATCCGGCACGCGACCGGGGCTACCTCCAGGTCGCAAGGCTCGCCATGCAGCGGCGAGCCCAGAACAAGGCAGGTTCCAGTTGAACGCCACGCCCGTTCGCCGCATCGGCCGCCGCTTCCCGGACTATGGCTGGTCGTGGCCCACCGGCCAGCTGGACCTGTTGCTGAAGGCGGCGCTGCTCTCCGATGAGGACGCAGCCGCTGCCTGTGCCGCGCGCTGGCTGGACGAGAACGACATCGATCTCGTCTCGTTTCGAGAACATCGCCTGCTCGCCGCCATCTCCGACAGGTTCGGCAGGAAGCTGGCCGGGCATGCCGCCCATCCGCGCCTCGTCGGCCTGCAGAAGATGCTGTGGACGAAGTCGCGCATGGCGATGCGCGAGGCCGAGCCGGCGCTGAAGGCGATGGCCGACGGCGGCGCCGACATCATGCTGATAAAGGGCGCCAGCCGCATTGCCTTGAACGCGTCGGCGCAGCGTGGCCGGGTGGCGCATGATATCGACATATTGGTGCGCCCGCGCGACATGGCTGCCGTCTTCGACATCTTGCGCGATCGCGACTGGCAGATCGCCTCGGGCGTCAGCGCGCAATATTTGCGAACCCGGTTGGCGTCGCTGCGGTCGATGAACTTCTTCAAGGGCCGTTTCGGTGACATCGACCTGCACCAGCTCGGCTATGACGGGTCGCAAACGAGCGCGGAAGACGACCTGGCGATCTGGCAACGGGCGGTCCCGGCACAATTCAGCGGCGTCGCGGTCTTCGTGCCGTCGCCGGCCGATCGCATGGCCCTGGCCATCGCCCATGGCGGCCTCGACGCCCATACCCACAGCGACTGGCTTGTCGACTGCGCGGTCGCCATTCATGGCGAAGACGTCGATTGGGACACGTTCCTCGACATCGTCGGCAGACGCGGCCTGGCGGTTCCAGCGGCGGTGGCGTTATCCTATCTAACGTTCGAGATCGGCATTCCGGTGCCGGAACCGACAATGGCCAGAATCTTGGACATGGCCGACGGGGTTGGCCTGTCGCGTTGGTCGTCGGTTCTGCAAGCCAAGCCGCGCACGGATTTCGGCGGCCTGGTCTGGCTATCGCGCGGGCTTGCCAAGCAGTTGCGCCTGAAGCGGAAGAAGGGCCGGTTGCAGCAGGAGCCGCCCGCCACACCTTGGCGCGGCAGATCGGCCGCGCGCAAGCCTCAAGCAGCATCGGCGCCTTTGGTGTTTTCGCAGGCCATCGCCTGTCCGCAAACGACCGGCGACATGATGCTCGAAATCATCGTCAGGATCGGCGTTCCGCCGGTCCGGCGCCGCATCGAGATGGAGATCAATGACGGTGGCGAGCATATTGCCCGCCTGCGCGCCATGGCCATCAGCCGGTCCGGCAGGGAACGCGTGCTGCATTTTCGCGGCAAGGTGACTCTCGACGGCGCGCGAGTTGCCTTGACGCTCGAGGCGCGACCATCGCGACAGTTTCGCGAGTGGAACGACGCGGCCACGGTGGCCGCCTATGGCGCCTTGCCTTTCCAGTTGCTGTCGGCGGATTTCTTTCCGGTCGGCTGAAGGAAGGCCCACCCGGCAGCTATAAGGCGTCGGGAGTGATCAGCCTCAAGGATGGGAAATAGGTCTGGTAGCGGCCGACATCACGGGTCAGAAGCGGAAGCTTGGTGACGGCGGCATGTGCGCCGATGAAGAAGTCAGGCAAGACGCCGGTCCTCGATCCTCCTGATCGGCGGTATTGCGTGAATACCTTTCCAGCAAGGAAAAGGGCGGCTCTTGGCATCGGAGCCATTTCGAGACCGGCCGCATCCAGAAATGCCTCAAGATCCTCGATTCTGATGTAGCGAACGGCAAGTTCTGCATAGACCGCATCATTGATCAACAATGGCCCATCGAGGCTTGCCGCCTCGAGTTGCGCGATCGACCAGCCCGCCCAATTGGGATCGTCCGTAACAAGGTCGAGCAGAACGTTGGTGTCGACGAACGTCACGCTCCGCCACGCGTCAGCGCCATGATAGCCTCGGTCGTGAGCCCCTCGCCGGCATGGCCGCGCAGATTGGCGAAGCGGCTCGCAGGCGGCTTTCTGTCAACCCGAGCCAACACCACGCTGCCATCGGCGGCGCGCCGGAAATCGACTCTGCTGCCCGGGACGATCCCCAGGAGGTCGCGGACGGGTTTGGGAATGGTCACTTGTCCCTTTGCCGTGACGGTGGTGGCCATCTTCACTCCTTGGTAATACCATATTCCGACAAGGTATTACCTCATCGGTCGATTTTCAAGGCTTGAAGCATCGTGTCTCGACCGAACCGCCAGAGTCCGTTCAAACTCCGTAGCGTTCGGTGCGAATGATTTCCGCTGCAACGCCGGCATCGATCAGCGCTTGGGCGGCCGCGGAAACGAAGGCGTTGGAGCCGCAGACGAAGGCGATGCCAGGCGGCTCCGGCAGCCGCGTCATGGCTTGAACCATCATCGCGACGTCTACCCGCCGCGCATAGTCGGCTGGACGGCGTGCGGCTTCGCGCGTCAGTGTCAGCATCAGGTCGAAGCCGTCCTGGCGTTCGTCGAGGGCGATCAACTCGTGACGAAAGATCACTTCGTCCCAGACCCGGACCGAAAAGACCAGGACGACGGGCACCGCTGAATTACGCGCGGCGCGGTGGCGGAGCATCGACATCAAGGGCACGACGCCCGAACCGCCGCCGACCAGAACAAGCGGTCCACTCTCATCCTCCGGCCAGACGAAATGCCCGCCAAGCGGCCCGCGCAGTTCGATTTCATCGCCCACTGCCGCGACCTCGTGGAAGAAGGGCGAGACCTCGCCATCGTCGAGTTTTTCGATCGCCAGTTCGATTGCGCCGCTCGTTTCGGGCGCGGAGGCGATGGAATAGGAGCGGCGCGCCTGATAGCCGTCCGGCGCCGTCAGCCTGACGTCGACATGCTGCCCGGCGCGATAGGCGAAGGGCCGAGACGGCTGGAAAAAGAAGCTGGTGACACGCGGCGTGCGCTTTTCGATGCGGACGATGCCGGCTGTTTGCCAGGGCGACTGCACTGCCGCCGCATCGCTCATGGATCGTCCGTGTAGCGCTGCTCGCGCCATGGGTCGCCATAGATATGGTAGCCGCGCAATTCCCAGAAACCGGGCTCGTCTCGCGTGGTGAATTGCAGGCCGTTCAACCATTTGGCCGACTTCCAGAAATAAAGATGCGGCACCAGCAGCCTTGCCGGGCCGCCATGGTCCGGTGTGATCGGCTTGCCTTCGTAGAGCAGCGCCACCATGGCCTTGCCGGCGGTGAGGTCCTTGACCGGCACGTTGGTGGTGTAGCCGTCGAACGCGTGCGCCAGCGTGAAGCCGGTCGGCGGCTCCAAACCGGCATCGGCAAGGATATCGTCGACCAGCACGCCTTGCCACGGCGTGTCGAACTTGGTCCATGCGGTCACGCAATGGATGTCGCGCGTCATCTTGTTCAGTGGCAGGGCGTTGAACTCGGCCCAGTTCCATTTCTTGATCGGGCGTGGCCCATGTTTCAGCGTGAAAGACCAATCCTCGGTACGCACGCGCGGCGTCGGACCGGCCGACAGCACCGGAAAACCCTGTTCCAGATATTGGCCCGGCGGGATGCGGGCATCGCCATCGGTTGGCGGGCGCCGTCCTGAAGAGAAACCTCGGGTGACCATAGCGGCAATCCCCATGCAATCAGGCCACTATCGGCCTGACGCAATGTTCTCGAAGATGCCGTGACGGGCAACCTAAATCTTGACGGGCGGAGACCGGCGGGATCGTCACCGATGGACCTGCCGGTCCCATGTTCCGTCAACGCCATTTCTCAGCCATTGGCGAAAGGCACCGCGATGTACATTTGAGCGTCGCCACGCTCGACCAGCAACAGCACCGATTTCCTGCCGGACTTGCCGGCCAAGGCGATCGCCTGCGTTACCTGCCTGGCATTCTTGACCGGCACCTGATTGACGGCAACGATGATGTCGCCGGCCTGTATTCCGGAAGCGGCGGCCGCTTTGTCGGGGTTGACGCTGGCAACCACCGCGCCGTGCTGCTTGCCGGCTAGGTTCATCTGTTGGCGAATGTCGGGCGTTATATCCATCAAGCCGAGCCCTATCGCCGGAGCGCGCCCGGCGCTCGGCGCGCCGGACCCGTCGTCCAGCGACGCGGTCTTCACATCGTCGCTGTTGTGGCCGACATCGACGGAAATCCGCATCGGCTTGCCCTTGCGCCAGACATCGACCGTTTCCCTGGCGCCCGGCGCGACATCGGCGACCGCCCGCGACAGGTCCTTGGGGTCCTTCACGTCCTGCCCGGCAAAGCTGGTGATGACGTCACCCGTCTCGATGCCGGCCCTTGCCGCCGGCGAACCGTCGTTGACCTCTGAAACCAGCGCGCCGCCGGAATGGTCGAGCCCGATGGCGCTCCCGACATCCGGTGTCACCTCCTGGATCTGAACGCCGAGATAGCCGTATTGGATGGAGCCGCCCTTCATCAGCTTTGCGACCACCTTCTGGGCCTGATCCGACGGAATGGCAAAGCCGACGCCGACGCTGCCGCCATTGGGTGAATAGATCGCCGTGTTGATGCCGACGACATTGCCGGCGACATCCACCAGCGGACCGCCGGAATTCCCGTGGTTGATCGGCGCGTCGATCTGGATGAAATCGTCGAACGGGCCACTATGCAGGTCACGGCCGCGCGCTGAGACGATACCTGCCGTGACGGTGGTGCCGATGCCGAACGGATTGCCGAAGGCCAGCACCTGGTCGCCTGGCATGAGCTTGTCGGAATCGCCCCATTTGACGGTCGGCAGGGGTTTGTCCGACTTGACCTTGAGTACGGCGAGATCGTTCTTGGCATCGCGGCCGACAAGCTTGGCCGGAAGTTCGGTGCCGTCGTCGAGCGTCACCTTGATCGAAGAGGCACCATCGATGACGTGATTGTTGGTGACGACGGTGCCATCCGCGCCGACGATGAAGCCGGAACCCAGCGCCTCGGCGCGCTGCGGTTGCTGTTGTGGCGGCGTCTTCGGCGTCGGCATGCCCTGGTCACCGAAGAACTGGCGGAAATAGTCATCGAAAGGCGAGCCGCCGTCGAAAGGAGATGCATCGCTCATCGTTTCAGGCTGTGCCTTCATGACGGTGGTGACCGTCACCACCGCCGGCTTGTCGGCGGCAACGATGGGTGCGAACGAGCCATTGGGCGCGGTGATGCCGGCGACAGGCGTCTGGGTTGTCGGAATGGTGTTGCCCTCGCCTTGGGCGAAAGACATGACGAAGGGGGATATGATCAGCGCAGCGCCCAGCAAGGCCGCGACGCGATGCCTACGAAGGATATCTGACATGGTCGTTTGTCCGGGCGAGAGTTGATCCAGCGCCGTGGCCTCTCCCGTGCGGGGAAATCGGTCATCGGCGTGTCGAGGTCGCAATTGCCCGTCTCGCCTACATGGCAGCCAACCGGATCGACGGCCTTGCATCTAGGGCGCGGATTCGCCCGATTTAGGGTTTTAGGGCGACCTTACGAAGATTTAATATCCGCACGGCGGCAGGGCCGCAAAGTCGTTGGGCGGCACCTTGCTGTCTCGCTGGAGCCTCAGCCACCGGCGCTTCGCTCGAGATAGGCCGTGGCAATCTCGCGCATGCGCTTGCCGTCGAAGCTCGGTCCGTGTCCACCATGACCGATGCGGATCGGCAGGTCGAGCAGGCGCCGCATCGTGCTGACATAGGCGGCTCGGTCGGAATCCGGCAGGTCGTCGATCAGCATGGCGTCGTAGATGGCATCGCCGCTGAAGAACAGGCCGTCGACCTCGTCGAACAGCGCGATCGAATCCGGTGAATGGCCCGGCAAATGCAGCACGCGAAATTGCCGGTCGCCAAGATCGACGACATCGCCCTCGTCCAGGGTTCGCGTCAACGGCGCGGGCGGGATCCTGTAGTCGGCCGACTTCCATCCGGGCGCCGGCAGTTTCGAGACGGCACCGTCGAGGTCATGGAACATGTAGGCGTAGGTCGCGGCCTCATCCATGGTCTCGAACCGGGCCGCGCTCATCCTTGGCCCGGCCCGCAACGGGAATTCATGCAGCGAGCCGACATGGTCGAGATGGATGTGGGTGGCAACGACCAGCAGCGGCTTGCCTTCCGCCGTCTCGATCTGCGGCGCCAGCGGACAGATGCCCATGCCGGTGTCGACGAGCAGGTCGGCATCGCGACCGCGCAGATGCCAGATATTGGCCCGAACATAGGCATGGACGAAGGGCTCGGTCAGCATCGTCGTCTTGTCGTCGACGACGCTCCTGCTGAACCAGTCGGGCATCACCTGTGAGCCGGGCATCAAGTGTGAGCCCGGCATCAGACGAAGGGCTTCCCGACCTTGTACTTTTCCGGCACCAGCCGCTTGAGATAGGCCATGCCGGCATCCGACAGCTGATTGACATCGGGCTTCATGAAATCGTCCGGCATGTGGCGTGTCTTGCCGGCGACGTTCTTGAGCGGCACTTTCTTCAGCACCGTTCTGGTGCCGTCATATTGCAACGCCACCGAGCCGCCGCCCTGTTCGGCGACGGTGACGGCGAAAGCGCCGGCATCGAACGCCTCCTGCGCGTCGACCGCGCTGATGGCGCCGATATAGCCGCGCGGCATGTAGCCGAGCGCATCGACGCGGGCCCGCTTGCCCGGCAGGCCTTCCGCCAACGCGCGCTCGAGTGCGGCCGGCAGGTCGCTGCCCGACAGCTTGACGTTGCCATGCGCGTCGCGCTCAAGCTTGTCCGGCGGCACCAGGCTTTCGACCAGCGCCTTGCCGTCGGCGGTGCTGACGCCTTCCGAAACGGCGACGATGCAGCGCTTGTGGCGATCGAGCGTGGCACGCACGTCGTCGATAAAGCCGGCGGCCGAGAATGGGCGCTCGGGCACGTAGACGAGGTGCGGGCCGCTGTCGGGGTCGAGCTGCCAGGCGGCCGCGGCCGCGGTCAGGAAGCCCGCATGCCGGCCCATGACGATGCCGACATAGATGCCGGGCAGCGCACGAAAATCGAGATCGACGGACAGGAAGGCGCCGGCGACGAACTCGGCCGCCGAAATGAAGCCCGGCGTGTGGTCGTTTTCCTCGAGATCATTGTCGATGGTTTTTGGCGCATGGACGAAGGCAATTGAGCCGCCGGCGGCATCGGTCAGGATCTGCTGGGTACCCGACGTGTCGTTGCCGCCGATATAGATGAAGGCGTCGGCGCCGGCCTTCTTCAGGCCGTTGAGGATGACATCGCAATAGGCGGCGTCGGGCTTGTCGCGGGTCGAGCCGAGGGCGGCGCTCGGCGTGCCGGCAATCAGCCGCAGCCGGTCCTCGGGGATGGCGGAAAGGTCGATATAATTGCCGTCACGGATGCCGCGCACACCATGGATGGAGCCCAGCACCTTGGCACCGGGATGCCGCTTGCGGATCTCCAGTGTCGCCCCGACAACCGTCTGGTTGATGACGGCGGTTGGGCCGCCGCCCTGCGCGATGACAAACGTTCCAGCCATGCTTGATTTCTCCCGGCGCGATGGTTTTCAAGGCACCTTGGCCTGTCTTGCCGCATCGCGCAACGGGAGTTTCGAGCGGCGCCAACACGCCGCATAAGCGTCAGACGACGACGACCGGATTTTTTTTGGAGACGCGGCTGTAGAGGTCGATGATGTCCTGGTTGATCAGGCGCACGCAGCCCGACGACATCGCCTGGCCGATGCTCCACCATTCGGGCGAGCCGTGGATGCGATAGCCGGTGTCCTTGCCGTCCTGGTAGATGTAGAGGGCACGCGCGCCGAGCGGATTGGTGAGGCCGCCGGGCTGTCCGGCTTGCCATTTCACCAGTTCAGGCTTGCGGGCAATCATCTCCGGCGGCGGCGTCCAGGTCGGCCATTCCCTGCCGTACTGGATGTTGGCGCGACCCGACCAGCGGAAGCCATCCTTGCCGATGCCGACGCCGTAGCGAATGGCGTCGCCACCCGGCTGGACGAGATAGAGCATGCGCTCCTTGAGATGGACGACGATGGTGCCGGGCGCCTCGCCTGTCGTGTCGACGACGATCTGGCGACGGAATTCCGGCTTGACCTTCAGATATGGCACTTCCGGCACGTTGAAGCCGCCGTCGGTCAGCCCGGCATACATGACGCCGGGGCTGGTGATGTTCTTGTCGACGCTGATGCTTGGCCGGATCGGCCGCACGGAACCCGTGGTGACGTCGTCGAGCTCGAGCGCCGGCAGACCCAAGCCCGAGGTCGAGCAACCGGCGGCGCTCAGCAGCGCGAGCGCCCCTGCCCCGGACAGGATGGCGCGGCGGGAAAGATGATGATCGGTTTCGATTGCGTCGCCATTTCGCGGCGGCGTCAGACCTTGCGGCAACTCACGCATATACCCAGACCCTACGCTGTCGGCGGGAAGCACGGTCCGGCCGGATAGCGGGCATTTTCATCATTCATGGTTGATAAAGCATGAAGACGTTGCACAGCCTGCATTTGCGCATGGCCTTGACGATGTCCGACCTTCTTGCCTGGGCTTGAACGAACGCTGCTGCACAAAAAGACCTCGGCCGGGTCATATTCCCGGCGCCGGCGTTTCCTACTCCTCGAACCATCAGCGAGGGGCCTCCATGTGCAAGATCTTAAAAACCGACATCAAGCTTTTTGCCGCTGCCATTGTCGCGGCGGCAACCGTTCTCGGTGCCAATGTCAGCCTGGCCGATATCGTGAGCACGCTGAGCGGCGCGAACTGACACCGATCTGCCGCTGGCGCAGTCAGGGAAATCGCCTCTTTACATTCTCCTGGGCCTGAGGATTTATCCTCTTCTTTAAGCTCAAGGGAGACGAGCATGTCCTTCGAAAACTGGGCCGCCTTCGCCGCCGCGTCGACGATCCTCCTCATCATTCCGGGTCCGACCATCCTTCTCGTCGTGTCCTACGCGTTGGGCCAGGGCTGGCGCACCGCTCTGCCTATGGCAATCGGCGTGGCGCTGGGCGACTTCACCGCGATGACCTTGTCGATGCTGGGCATCGGCGCGCTGCTGGCAGCTTCGGCTGGTGTCTTCACCATCCTGAAGCTGATCGGCGCCGGCTATCTGATCTATCTCGGCGTGAAACTGTTTCGCGCCGGCGGCGCGCTGAAAGCCGAACCGCGCACCGACGCGGTCTCCTCGGCCAAGATGATGGCGCACGCCTGGCTGGTCACCGCGCTCAACCCGAAAAGCATCACCTTCTTCGTCGCCTTTCTGCCGCAGTTCCTCGACCGGCACGCCGATTTCTGGACGCAGATGCTGATCTTCGAGACGACCTTCCTCGCGCTCGCCTTCGCCAATGCCTTTGGCTATGCGCTGATCGCCTCACGCGCACGCAACGTGGTGCGCAATCCCAAGGCGATCCGGATCTTCAACCGCACCGGCGGCACGCTGCTGGTCGGCGCCGGCATCGCCACGGTGGCGATGCGTTCCAGCAATTAGCTGTCTTTTTGCTCATGACCCCGAAATTGTTTTCGGGTCATGATCAACCTTACCATTTGACGCTGAACCCAAGATTGCCTTCGAGTATCCGACGCTCGTCGCCGCCGAGATTGGTGGTGTAGTCGCCGGTGGCGAAGATGCTGACCTTGTCCGTCACCTTGGCGATCACACCGCCACCGAATTCGAACGAGGTCGATCTGCCCTCGGTGGAGATATCGGTGGTGTCGAAATTGACATGGCTCGTGCCGCCGAAATCGTGCCAGATGTTGGCCTTGAGGTACGGCTGCAGCGCCATGCCATTGATCGTTGTTTCGCCTTGCAGCCGTGCGCCGAGCCGGCCGGTCACGTTGCCGTCGGTATCGAAGGAAACCGAAGCAAAGCGGTCCGATGCATCGTCGAGCGACAGTTGCTGCCAGACCAGTTGCGCCTGCGGTTCAAGCGTCCAGCCTTGCCCCAGCGCGATGGGATAGCCGCCTTCCAGCGAAGCGGTGACACCGGTCCCGCCGACGTCGATGCCGATGCCGCGCGACGATGTTGCGTCTCCGCCGAAGAAGGTGGCCATGAGGACGCCGTCCAGGTACCAGCCACCCTGACCGATCCGGGTCCAGTAGCCACCGACGCTGGTGCCGTTGATATCCATGCTGCCGACGGACAGATT
>NZ_RZOL01000890.1:0-633 GCF_004022985.1 Mesorhizobium sp. M7A.F.Ca.ET.027.02.1.1
CTTACCGTGCTGCGCGAGGCGCGCGTGCTGATGCCCGACCGCCGCTTCATCTATGTCGCCGACGACGCTGCGTTTCCCTACGGCGCTTGGGAAGAGCCGGCGCTGAGGGCGCATATACTCGAATTGTTCGGCAAATTGCTTGAGCGCTTTGCGCCGGCCATTTCCGTCATCGCCTGCAACACCGCCTCGACGTTGGTGATCGATGCGCTGCGCGATAGATTTCCCGCGCATCCTTTCGTCGGCATGGTGCCTGCGATCAAGCCGGCGGCGGAACGTACGCGCTCAGGGCTGGTTTCGGTGCTGGCGACGCCTGGCACCGTCAAGCGCCAATACACGCGCGACCTGATCAGCAAATGGGCGCAGAAATGCCATGTCCGCCTGGTCGGCAGCGACAGGCTGGCGGGACTGGCTGAGATCTACATGCGTGAGGGCTTCGTCGATGAGGAGGCCGTACGCACCGAGATCACGCCGTGCTTCGTCGAACATGATGCGCTGCGTACGGATATCGTCGTGCTCGCCTGCACACACTACCCCTTTCTGGCCAATCGCATGCGCAAGACGGCGCCCTGGCCGGTCGATTGGCTCGACCCCGCTGAAGCGATTGCGCGCCGGGCGCTGTCGCTTCTCGCCGAC
>NZ_RZOL01000891.1:0-631 GCF_004022985.1 Mesorhizobium sp. M7A.F.Ca.ET.027.02.1.1
CCTCCGGCCATCGTGGTGATGGGCGTCGCCGGCTGCGGCAAGTCGGCCGTCGGTATTGCGCTGGCGGCCGCGCTGGGTGTTACCTTCATCGAGGGCGACAGGCTGCACCCGCCGGAAAACGTCGCACGCATGGCAAGCGGCGAACCGCTTACCGATCAACTGCGCGAAGGCTGGCTCGACGCGATCGGCGAGCGCATCGCGGAGTCTGTGGGCAGCGGACAGGGCGTGGTTGCCGCCTGCTCGGCACTGAAGCGCAGCTACCGCGACCGGCTGAGCAGCTTCTGCCCGGAAATCGTCTTCCTCTATTTGAAGATCGACCCTGCCACGGCCAGGCAGCGTGTCGGCAGCCGCAAAGGCCATTTCATGCCGGCAAGCCTGGTCGACAGCCAGTTCGCCATCCTCGAGCCGCCGGTTGCGGAAGAGCGCGCCTTGACACTCGATGCCACACGCCCGGTCGGTGAGCTCGTCGCTGCCGCGGTCCGCCTGATACGCCGGTCATGAGCCTTCATCCATTCCGATGCCGGTGCTGTCCGGCGCCTCGGTCAGCCGCTGCCGGCGGGACCACGTCAGCATCTGCTCGGGGTAGAGCCTCAGCGCCTCCAGCAAGCGGTCGCGCTTGAGCAGGATGTAG
>NZ_RZOL01000892.1:0-630 GCF_004022985.1 Mesorhizobium sp. M7A.F.Ca.ET.027.02.1.1
GCGGTCGAGCAGGCCACGCGCTTCCAGCGCCGTCATGAAGCGGCTCTGATGCGCGATGTCGGCGAGGCCGCGCTTGCGGGCGATCGAAAGCGCCAGCGTCTGCTGGTAGTTGTTCGACAGCACCAGCGAGCCGACCTCGTCGGTCATCTCGGCGAGCAGCTTGTTGCGTGCCGGGCGCGTCAACGACCCCTTGCGCATGGCGGATGCCAGCGCGATCTTGATGTTGACCTCGACGTCGGAACAGTTGACGCCGCCCGAATTGTCGATGGCGTCGGAATTGCAGCGGCCACCATTCAGGCCGAACTCGATGCGCGCCCGCTGCGTGACGCCGAGATTGGCGCCCTCGCCGATCACTTTCGCCCGGACATCGAGCGCGGTGATGCGAATGGCATCGTTGGCGCGATCGCCGACTTCGGCGTTGGTTTCGGTCGATGCCCGCAAATAGGTGCCGATGCCGCCGAACCACAGGAGATCGACCGGGGCCTTGAGGATGGCGGTCATGATCTCGACCGGCGTGGCGGTGGTCTTGGCCAGGCCGATCGCCGCCGCCGCCGCCGCCGGCAAGGTGATCGATTTCTGGTTGCGCGAGACGATGATGCCGCCTTCCGACAGTTTCGTCTTGTCGTAGTC
>NZ_RZOL01000893.1:0-614 GCF_004022985.1 Mesorhizobium sp. M7A.F.Ca.ET.027.02.1.1
GATCCAGCCCATGCAGCAGATCGCCGATCAGTGGATACGATCCCACACTGATCGAACCGGGGAGCTGCCTTCCATCGACAGGGACATCAGGGCCGTGAAGTGGCGTCTATGGCACGGTCGTGTCGATCGCGCCATTCGCGACCTGAAGCGGGTCCTGGTAAAGCATTCGCAGCGAGAAGGCGAGTTCTCGATCGCACGGCTTCATAGTCTCGGGTTGCAGCTTCTGACCTACGTTCGTTCGAACTGCGGTGCGATCGTAAACTATGGTAAGCGCTACCGCGCCGGCCTTCGCGTTGCCACGTCCCTCGCCGAGTCGGCGGTGAACTTACTCGTCGCGAAACGTATGGTCAAGAAGCAGCAGATGCGCTGGTCGCTCCACGGCGCGCATATGCTCATGCAGGTCCGGACGGGCGAGATCAATGGCGAACTTGACGAGAGATTGCGGGCACCGTTTCGACAGCCACAGCGAAACTTGCCATCTCTTTTCAAGCCCAAACCTCCCCTTCTGCGCGCCGCCTGACCCAAAGAAATTACCATGTCTTTGAGAACCGAGCGCCTGGCCTACAATAAATGCCAACCCGAACCAAACCGGCGCATTCAAGTGAGGCTCAGTA
>NZ_RZOL01000894.1:0-603 GCF_004022985.1 Mesorhizobium sp. M7A.F.Ca.ET.027.02.1.1
CATCTACAGCCAGATGGGCGACCACCAGATCAACATCGAGCGTGCCGCGCGCGACCTCGGCGCGCCGGAATGGAAGGTGCTGCTGCTGATCACCGTGCCGGTCATGGCGCCCGCCATCTTCGCCGGCTTCTTCCTGTCGATGACCTTCTCCTGGGACGAGTTCGTGATCTCCTTCCTGCTCACCCGCTTCGACACCACGCTGCCGGTCGAAATCTGGAACCTGCTGCGCTCCGGCCTCAACCCCAAGACCAACGCCGTCGGCTCGCTGGTCTTCGCCGTCTCCATCGTGCTGGTCGTGCTGTTCGAATTGACATTGCTGCGCAGGAGAAAGGCATGACTGCGCCTTTGGTCGATATTCGTGCCGTCTCGCATCGCTTCGGCCAGCACACCGTGCTGAAGGACGTTTCGCTGCAGATCGAGCCCGGCAGCTACACGATCCTGCTCGGGCCGTCCGGCTCCGGCAAGACGACGCTGCTCTCCATTCTGGGCGGCTTCGTCACCCCCAGCGAAGGCAAGGTGTTCATCCGTGGCGAGGACTGCACCTCGGTGCCGCCGGCCAAGCGGCCGACGACGACGGTGTTCCAGGACTATGCGCTGTTCCCG
>NZ_RZOL01000895.1:0-600 GCF_004022985.1 Mesorhizobium sp. M7A.F.Ca.ET.027.02.1.1
CGATGAAGCCCTGGGCGCCCTGGGCGCCGAGGACGGTGAGAAGCTGATGTCGGCGATCGACAATCTCGGCGCCCAGGGCGCCCAGGGCTTCATCGTCTGCACACCGGACGTGAAGCTTGGCCCCGGCATCGTCGCCAAGGCCGCCGCCAACAATCTCAAGCTGATGACTGTCGACGACCGTCTGGTCGGCGCCGACGGCAAGGCGCTGGAAGACGTGCCGCATATGGGCATTTCGGCCACCAAGATCGGCGAAGCCGTCGGCCAGGCGATCGTCGACGAAATGAAGGCACGCGGCTGGAAGGCCGACGAGGTCGGCGCCATCCGCGTCTCCTACGACCAACTGCCGACCGCGGTCGACCGCGTCGAAGGTGCCATCTCGGTGCTGAAGGCAAACGGCTTCAAGGCCGAGAACATCTTCGACGCGCCACAGGCCAAGACCGACACCGAAGCCGCCCTCAACGCCGCAACGGTCGTGCTCAACGCCCATGCCGACATCAAGAAATGGGTCTCCTTCGGCCTCAACGATGAGGCGGTGCTCGGCGCAGTGCGTGCTTCCGAAAGCGTCGGCATCCCCGCTGACAGCGTGATCGGCGTTGGCAT
>NZ_RZOL01000896.1:0-588 GCF_004022985.1 Mesorhizobium sp. M7A.F.Ca.ET.027.02.1.1
GCGCAAGAGCTTGCCGAGGTCACCGTCGCGGTCGGGCTGGCGCAGAACATGGCGGCGCTCAGGGCGCTGGCAACCGAAGGCATCCAGCGTGGACACATGGCGCTGCATGCCCGCAACATAGCCATCGTGGCGGGCGCGAGCGGCGCGAATATCGATGCGGTGGCAAAGGAACTTGCGGCGGATCACGATGTGCGCGTCGATCGCGCCAGGGAAATCCTGCTCAGACTGGGCAAAGAGGAGACCTGAGCGGTGAGCGAGGCGGCCGCACACGGAAATCAGGCTCGGCTTTCCAGCCTGCTCAAAAGCCAGGAAGGCATCGTGCTGGTGCTGGCGGTGCTGGCCTTCGTGCTGTTCTCGTTGCTGCTGCCGTCCTTCTTCAGCCCCGGCAACATCCTAGCCCTGATCAGAAGCGTCTCGATTCTCGGCATCCTGGCGCTGGGAATGGCGCTGGTCGTCATCGCCAGGGGCATCGATGTCTCGATGATCGCAACGATGGTGGTGTCGGTGTCCTGGGCCTTCGTGATCGCCCGCTCGGGCTATTCGCTGGAATTCGCGCTGCTGATCGGCGCGCTGTTCGCGGTGGTCGCC
>NZ_RZOL01000897.1:0-582 GCF_004022985.1 Mesorhizobium sp. M7A.F.Ca.ET.027.02.1.1
AGCTGGGACGCAATCTCACACGGGTTGACCAGCTTGACACCGGCGGAGCTCATGGCCCGCGAGCAGATGCGGAGCGCGTTACGGTGGTGCGAGCAGTGGAGGACTTGGACGAGCGCTCTCGGCTTAGGTTTGCCCAGAGTTTGAAGCGACACGAGATTGAGAGGGTGATTCAACGAGTCATTGCCGGCAGCATTCAGCGCGTACTAACAGTCAGACGATCCCCCACGCCCGAAACCGCCCCCTCCCCGTCATCTCGCGCAGGCTGAGCTCGCCGACGAGGTTGAGCGCACCCTGCTTCGAGACTTTTAGCTCCTCTTGGATCATGCCGGTCGAGACGATCGGCCGCGAGAGTACGAATTCGACCAGGTCGGCCAGTTTCGAGCTGGTGCGCCGTTGTTTGAGCCGCCGTTCCATCTGGCTTTTCGCCATCACCAGCCGGTCGTGCTCTTTCAGCCCCACGAGTGCGGCCTCATGGATCACATCGAGGGAGGCCAGCAACCGGTCACTGCGATTGCGTGCTCGCCGACGCTCTCGTGGAATGTTTTTCGCGCCGAGATGGAGGCAGGCGAGATGGTGGGCGGC
>NZ_RZOL01000898.1:0-576 GCF_004022985.1 Mesorhizobium sp. M7A.F.Ca.ET.027.02.1.1
GTCCAGGTGTTTTTCGGCGCCCAGGACGCCGAAGACCTGAAATACATTTCCGATACTTTGGGCGAGCGCACCGAAGTCCAGAAGGATGTCAGCAAGACCCAAGCGACGATGTTCGACATGCATCACGCGCGCACGGTGCACGTGAAGGAGGTCCGTCGGCCTTTGATGCGCCCTGACGAGATCCGCACCATGAGCCGCAACAAATGCATCCTCCTGCCTCGCGGCTCGCATGCGATTTTTGGCACACGCAATTTCTATTTTGCCGACGCTGAGCTGTCGAAGCGTGCCTGGTTGCCGATTCCGGCCTTTAAGGCGGCGGCCGCCAAGGTGGACACGGAGCCGGATTCCGGCCGGAAAGCAGCACCAAAACCGAGTGCTGGTTTTGACGACATGTTGGTTCCGCCGCGGTTTGCGCGCGCGAGTGAAGCGGCGCCGGCATTAACGCGGCCCCGCGGTGCCGTTTTCGCGGCCAAGGCTGGCAGGCGCCCTCCCACGCCGGCGCGTCCGGTCACCGTGACGACCTCCATTGCAGCTAAATCTAAACCATCAACCAGTCGGCCACCCCTGCCTCGGAAC
>NZ_RZOL01000899.1:0-571 GCF_004022985.1 Mesorhizobium sp. M7A.F.Ca.ET.027.02.1.1
ACCTTCGGCTCTGCGGCCACCAACGATGGAACTGAGATGTCAAGGCGGGGCTTCGCAATTTTAGAATCTGTCCCGAGGAGGGTGCCGCTTGCGGGGTTTGCGACAGGGTGGAGCCGTCGTTGCTCATCCGACCACGGCAAGGCTGCGGAGAAACTGCTCAGCTGCGAGTACGACGAAAGATACGACCGTCATCATCAGACCGCGCTGGAAGCGGGCCTGCTTGATCAGCCTGACGCGAGATGCCTTCATCAATTCGGAGGCGAGAACAGAGGTCCAATCGGACCTCGCCGCTTCTTGGACGAACTCCCCGACATCGGCAAACCTGTCGGGATCAACGTAGAAGACGGGCTCAGGCGAGCAGGACGTCTTGGGGGCAAGTTCCCGCTCCGCCCGGCGTCGACTCGGATAGAGCACTTGTCCGAACTGCAGGATCGGCATGATGAGGATCGCCCAGACTCCCGCGAAGAAGAGCGGTCCCAGTGGCGCGTGCGTGGGTAGAAGATCGCCGAAACGCAGCACAAGATTGAGCGCGAGGATGTAGCCCACGCCGACGATCTGAGCCTTCGTGTCG
>NZ_RZOL01000089.1:0-17817 GCF_004022985.1 Mesorhizobium sp. M7A.F.Ca.ET.027.02.1.1
GTCCTTACAAGGGCATCTCCAACTATTATCACGTGACGACCAAGGCCAAGCGTCACGAGAACCTGGTCTGGTATTATCCCGAGCCGGTGCACGAGGCGGAGCGCATCAAGGGGCTGGTCTGCTTCCACCACGAACTGGTCGACAAGATCCTGGTCGACGGCGTCGAAATCCCGAAGGAAGCCACGGCCGCGTCGAGCGGTTATTTCTGAGTATCGACGCCGCTTGAGCCATTTGCGCGCGGGCGCTTGATCGAAGCACGGCTCAGCGCATACCCTCCCTGGGCCAGGGAGGGCACTCGATGGATCTTTTCAAACTGAACGGCGATGTCGCGCTGGTCACCGGCGCCGGCAGCGGCATCGGCCAGGCAATCGCGATCGGGCTCGCCGAGGCAGGCGCTGACGTCGCCTGTTTCGGCCATGCATCGAAGGGTGGGCTGGACGAAACCGCGCACCGGATCACGGCGCTCGGCCGCAAAGCGCTGGTGCTGACCGGTACAGTGACATCGCAGAGCGATCTCGCGGCGGCGATCGATCGCGTCGAGAGCGAACTCGGTGCGCTGACCGTCGCCGTCAACAATGCCGGCATTGCCGGCTCCGAGCCCGCCGAGACGATGCCGCTGGAGACGTGGCAGAAGGTTCACGACGTCAATGTCGCCGGCGTGTTCCTGTCCTGTCAGGCCGAAGCGCGCAAGATGCTGGCGCGAGGCAAGGGCTCGATCATCAACATCGCCTCGATGTCGGGCACCATCGTCAACCGCGGCCTGACGCAGGCGCACTACAACTCTTCGAAGGCTGCCGTCATCCACATGTCCAGGAGCCTCGCCATGGAGTGGGCCGATCGCGGCCTGCGCGTCAATGTGGTTAGTCCCGGTTACACGCTGACTCCGATGAACAAGCGGCCAGAGGTGGCGGAAGAGGTGAAGATCTTCAAGCGCGACACGCCGATGGGGCGCATGGCGGCGCCGGAGGAAATGGTCGGGCCGACGGTGTTCCTCGCCAGCCGCGCAGCGAGCTTCGTCACCGGCCTCGACCTGATTGTCGATGGCGGCTACGTCTGCTGGTAAGAGCTCAGCTTCGCCTGCAGTCTGAATTTGTACGTCTCGCGAAGCGTTAGTCGTTGCGCGACATGAACCTTGGTATATATAATTTCATCCTATGAAACGGCCTTGGCGAGATGGGGCTTACCAGGCGGGTAGCCGAGATCATACGACCTTGATGGCTCGCACCTTGCAGGGCGCCGCAGGACTGGCAATCGATCCGCAGATGACCGCTCCCTCAGCGATCCGTCGGCAGTCATGACGCCGACACTCCGATCCTGTTCCATTATCACCAGAACTGAGCACCATCTTGCCTGCACTGGCCAAAGCCGGGGCAATAATTTGGCGCCGACGGTCTTGCGCAAAGACCAGTCTTTCCAACACAATCAAGAAAAAGCCGCAAGAAGGGAACGAACGATAATTTTCACAGCTTGAAGGAGAACAAGCATGTCATTTCGCAGCCAGATCTCGAAACTCTCGATGAGCGCCGTCGCGCTCGCGACATTAAGCCTGCTGACACCTTCCGCCCAAGCCGCCGCACCGGAATCCAACGATCCGATCAAGATCGCGCTGTTCGACTGGACCAGCGTCAACCTCAACGCCAAGATCCTCGGCGGCATCCTGGAAAAGCTCGGCTATACCGTCGAATATCCGACCGCCGACTACCTCTCCAGCCTGACCACCGGTCTCACCAATGGCGATCTCGATGTCGACATGGAATTCTGGGACACGACCGCCGGCGAGGCCATGAAGGCCTCCGATGCGACAGGCCAGACCGAACGGCTGGGCAAGCTCGGCCCCAAGGCCAAGGAAGAATGGTGGTTTCCCGAATACATGAAGGAGAAGTGCCCCGGCCTGCCTAACTGGGAAGCGCTGAAGGATCCGAAATGCGCCGAAGCCTTCTCGACGGCGGAGACCGCACCGAAGGGGCGCTATCTCGGCGGCCCGGTAACATGGGAAGGCTTTGACGACGAGCGCGTCGAAGCGCTGAAACTGCCCTTCACCGTCATCCATGCCGGCACCGACGCGGCGATGTTCGCCGAGTTGGACTCGGCCTATCAGCGCAAAGCGCCGATCATGCTGTGGATCTATTCGCCGCATTGGGCGCCGGCCAAATACAAGGGCGAATGGGTTGAATTCCCCGAATACACGCCCGAGTGCTACAACGACCCGAAATGGGGCACCAACCCCGACGCCAAATATGATTGCGGCAAGCCGCATGGCGAGATCTGGAAGTACTCCTGGGCCGGCATGAAGGACAAATGGCCGGTCGCCTACAAGGTGGCGAAGGCCTACACGGTCGACACCGACGAACTCAACAAGATGAGCGGCGAGATCGATCTCGGCGGCAAGACGCCGGAAGACGTCGCGGCCGCCTGGATCGCCGCCCACGAGGCCGACTGGAAAGCCTGGGCGCAGTGATCGTTCCGACTGGAAGATGAGACCCGGCTGCTGACCAGCCGGGCCTCGGTTCTTGGTGTTCCAGAAGGACGTTTGAATGACGGACAAGACTGAACAGGGCGCCAAGGGGGCGGGCACGCCAAAAGATGCCCGCCCGATAAAGCTTGCCTGCCGCAATGTCTGGAAGCTGTTCGGATCGAACGCGGCCAATTTCATCCGCGAACGCGACGGCAAGGCCAGCATGGCCGACGTCACAGCTGCCGGACTTGTCGGCGCGGTGCGCGCCGTCGACCTCGAAATCCGCCAGGGCGAGATTTTCATCATCATGGGCCTGTCGGGCTCCGGCAAGTCAACGCTGGTGCGCTGCATGTCGAGGCTGATCGAGCCGACCCACGGCAAGGTCGAATTCGAAGGCAAGGATCTGCTGAAGATTGCGGATGCAGCGCTGATCGAGTTGCGACGACACCGCATGGGCATGGTGTTCCAGAATTTTGCCCTGCTGCCGCACCTCAACGTGCTGGAGAACATCGCCTTCCCGCTCAGCATCCAGGGGCAGGACCGGCCGACACGCGAGGCACGGGCGCGCGAGGTCATCGAACTTGTCGGCCTGCGCGGCCGCGAGCATTTCTATCCGCGCGAATTGTCCGGCGGCCAGCAGCAGCGGGTCGGCATCGCCCGAAGCCTCGCGACAAAACCGGAAATCTGGTTCCTCGACGAGCCGTTCTCGGCGCTCGACCCGCTGATCCGCCGCGAAATGCAGGATGAGCTGATGCGGCTGCAAACCATGCTGCACAAGACCATCGTCTTCATCACCCATGATTTCGACGAGGCGATCCGGCTGGCCGACCGCATCGCCATCATGAAGGATGGCGAGGTCATCCAGATCGGCACGCCGGAGGAGTTGGTGGTCAATCCGGCGACCGACTATGTCGCCGAGTTCACCCGCGACGTCGACCGCGCCAAGGTGATTTCGGCACGCAGCCTAATGCGCGCCTGCGACGGCTCGGAGCATGGCGGCACCGTTGCCCCAGATGCCAAGATCGCCAGCTTCTCTGCCGGTATCGTTGCCGCCAACAAGCCGTTCGCGGTGGTCAACGGCACCGGCAAGCCGATCGGCGAGGTGACGCCGCAAGCGGTGATCGATTTGCTGGCCGGCATCGATCGCTCAAGGGTCGGCGCATGACGGTGACAGCAAGCGCCAGCGAGACGCGGTCGCGACCGATTCAGGTCGGGCTGCTGGTCTGGGCGGCAGCGCTTGCCGCCGTGCTTGTCGTGTTCCTGTTGCAGGACCGCCTGCCCTGGGCCGTCAACTATCCGGCAAGTACCGTCGTGCCGGTCGCCGATTGGGTCAGCGCGCTGATGCGCTGGATCAAGTCGAACCTGTCCTGGTTGACCCGCTCGATCACCGCTGTGCTCGGCGTTCCCCTCGATTTCGCGCTCAATCTGCTGGCCAAGAATTTCAAGATCGGCCACGGCGCTGACGCCTATATCCTGCCGCGCCTGTCCTGGGTCGGCGTCTGCGCCGCCGCCTTCCTTGCTGGACATGCCGTTGGCGGCAGAAAGCTCAGCCTGCTGGTCGGCGGCTGCTTCCTCTACATCGCCCTGTTCGGCCAATGGACCAGCGCCATGCTGACGCTGGCGCTGATCTCCATCGCCGTGCCGTTCTGTATCGTCACCGGGCTGTTCGCCGGCATCTGGGCATGGCGCAAGCCGTGGGCGGAAAGGCTCATCGTCTCCCCTGCCCTTGACCTGATGCAGACGATTCCGACCTTCGCCTATCTCATCCCGATGCTGCTGCTGTTCGGCAACAGCCCGGTGTCGGCGATGATCGCGACCGCCATCTTCGCCACGCCGCCGATGGTGCGGGCAACGATGCTCGGCCTGTCGCGGGTGCCGTCGGAGATCGACGATTTCAGCGAGATGGCAGGCTGCACGGCGCGGCAGAAACTGTGGCGAGTGCTGCTGCCCTCGGCACGGCCGACACTGATGGTCGGCGTCAACCAGGTGATCATGCTGGCGCTGAACATGGTGATCATCGCCTCGATGATCGGCGCCGGCGGCCTCGGCTACGACGTGCTCCTGGCGCTGCGCGCACTGAAGGTTGGCGAGGCGATGGAAGCCGGCCTTGCGATCGTGGCACTGGCCATTGCGCTTGACCGGCTGAGCCAGGCCATCGCGCACAAGCAGGCCAAAGGCCATGCCCATCAGGAGATGAGCCCGAGCCTCTGGCAGCGTTACCCCAATCTGACGCTGGCCATCGCCATCCTTGTGGTGACGACACTTCTCGGCCTGTTCGTGCCGGCCTTCGCAGCGGTGCCGAAGGCGATCACCTTCACCACCGCGCCGCTGTGGAAAGCGGCCGTAAACTGGGTGACGATCAATTTCTTCGACACGATCGAAGCGTTCCGCGTGGCGCTGATCCTTAATTTGCTGAACCCGCTGCGTGCCTTTTGCGAAGGGTTTCCCTGGCTGGGCGCGGTGTTCCTGCTCGGCCTTGCCGGCTATCAGCTCTCCGGCCTGCGGCTGGCCGTGCTGGTGGCAGCGCTGACTGCCTTCTGCGCCATCACCGGCCTGTGGGAAAAGACCATGGCAACCGTCTATCTCTGCGGTATCTCGGCCTTCATCGCCTGCCTGGTCGGCATCCCGATCGGGCTGATGGCTTCGCGCAGCGACCGCTTCGAGAAGATCGTCACGCCGGTCATCGACACGCTGCAGGTGCTGCCATCCTTCTGCTTCATCATTCCGGTGGTGATGCTGTTTCGGGTCGGCGATGTCACGGCGATGATCGCCACCATTGCCTTCGCCGTGGTGCCGGCCATCCGCTACACCAATCACGGCATCAGGCAGGTGCCGCCGGCGCTGATCGAGGCGGCCAAGGTGTCGGGCTGCACGCCGCGCCAGACCTTCTTTCGCGTGCAACTGCCGCTGGCGCTGCCGGAGATCATGCTTGGCGTCAACCAGACGATCCTGATGGCGCTGGCGATGATCATCATCTGCGCCATGGTCGGCACCCGCGATCTCGGCCAGGAAGTGTTCATCGCGCTGTCCAAGGCCGATTCCGGCCGCGGCATCGTCGCGGGCCTGGCCATCGCCTTCATCGGCATTGTCGCCGACCGGCTGTTCGGCGCCTGGACGGCGCAAGCCAGGGCAAGGCTGGGGTAGCAGGCGCCGCCCTACTCCGCCGCGACGCCCTTCACCTCGAGATAGCTCTCCATCGAATCGTCCAGCGCCTGCAGCCACGGCGTATGATGCAGCGGCGCCATGGTCCCGGTCATCAGCGAGCGGTAGGCGTGGTCGCGGAAGCCCATGATGTTCTCCGCCTTGTGGTGTTCCCATTCCATGAAGGTCTGGTTGACCGCCTCGACGTCGAAGCCCGGATAGTCGGTCTGGTCCATCAATTCCTTGGTGTAGTCGCCCTGGAACCAGATCATCTGCTCGGCGTCTTCGAGCGTTTCCTCACGCGCCCTCCATTTCGCGCCGTGCGCAGCCATCGCCTCGGCCGAGGGCAGCTTTATGCGGCCCATGATGACGTCGCGGGCGAACCAGGCCTGCGCGTCGAACATGTTGAAGGTGTAGAACTGATCCTGCATGCCGATATAGGAAAGCTGCGGGTTCTTCTCCCAGACGACGCCTTCATAGAGGTCGAGCGGCCACATGCGGTTGGCTGTCTTGAGCTTCAGATCGTCGGTGAGGAAGGGGAAGGAGTGCAGGTAGCCGGTGCACAGGATGATGGCGTCGACATCCCTAGTGGTGCCGTCCTTGAAGTGGGCTGTCTTGCCTACGACCTTCTGCAGCAGCGGCACTTCCTGCCAATTCTCCGGCCATTTGAAGCCCATCGGCTTCGAGCGGTAGCTGGAGGTGATCGATTTGGCGCCGTATTTGTAGCATTGCGAGCCGATGTCCTCGGCCGAATAGGAGCGGCCGATGATCAATATATCCTTGCCCTTGAACTCCATCGCGTCGCGGAAATCGTGGCTGTGCAGGATGCGGCCGTTGAAGGTCGAAAAGCCCTCGAAATAGGGTACGTTGGGCACCGAGAAATGGCCGGAAGCGACGACGACATTGTCGAACTCTTCCGAGTAGGTGACGTCGTTGGTGCGGTCATGCGCGGTGACGGTGAATTTCTTCGTCTCGTCGGAAAACGTCACCATGCGCACCGGGCTGTTGAAGCGCACCCATTTGCGAAGGCCTGATTTTTCGACGCGTCCCTTGATGTAGTCCCACAGCACGGCGCGCGGCGGATAGGAGCCGATCGGCCGGCCGAAATGCTCCTCGAAAGTGTAGTCGGCGAATTCCAGGCACTCCTTCGGTCCGTTCGACCAGAGATAGCGGTACATCGAGCCGTGCACCGGATCGCCATGCTCGTCGAGGCCCGTGCGCCAGGTGTAGTTCCACAGGCCGCCCCAGTCCGACTGCTTTTCGAAGCAGACGATCTCGGGAATGTCGGCGCCCTTGTCGGCCGCCGACTTGAAGGCCCTGAGCTGTGCCAGGCCGGACGGGCCGGCTCCGATGACGGCAACGCGACTTTTCATGGCAGGCCTCCCGATCTGGTTTCGACTTTTGTCTTGACGCAATTCCCAAGGGTAAAGCGCTATGGGCTTTTCCCGGATTTGCTCTTACGAAACAAATTTCACTCACAGGACAGTAATTGGCCCTTTCGTGCTGTCAACAGCCCGATGCTGAAACAAGGTTTCGCCGATGTGGATTTCCCGCGAAAAACCGGACGCGGCCAAACATCATTATCATGCGCATGCGCGTTCACGCGACTTGCCGTCGCAGTTGCGCTCCTGTATCGGCACCTGACATGTTCACCTAGAGTGAAATAAATCCCAGGAGTGCCGGGGGCGACATGGCGAAGAAGGTTTCCGATCCCAAGGCTGGTCTCGCCGGTGCGACGGCCAAGCCGCTGCCAAAGGTTTCAGCCGACGGCAAGACCATCCGCGCGCCACTGACGCAGAACCCGCATGCCATTCGCGACACGCGCGAAAAAGTGCTGGAGGTGGCGATCGGCCGCGAGGTGCGGGCGTTCCGCAAGAAGCTCGGCATCACCGTGGCTGATCTCGCGGTCGCCACCGACATTTCGCTCGGCATGCTGTCGAAGATCGAAAACGGCATCACCTCGCCGTCGCTGACCACCTTGCAGGCGCTGTCACGGGCGCTCGGCGTCCCGGTCACCGCCTTCTTCCGCCGCTTCGAGGAAGAGCGCAGCGCCGTCTTCGTCAAGGCCGGCCAAGGTCTCGATGTCGAGCGCCGCGGCACCCGCGCCGGCCACCAGTATAACCTGCTCGGCCATATCGGATCCAACACCAGCGGCGTCGTCGTCGAGCCCTATCTGATCACGCTGACCGAGGATTCCGATGTGTTCCCGACCTTCCAACATGAGGGCATGGAGTTCCTCTACATGCTCGAAGGCGAGGTCGTTTACCGGCACGGCAGCAACCTCTACCCGATGAAGCCCGGCGACAGCCTGTTCTTCGACGCCGACGCGCCGCACGGGCCGGAGCAACTGACGAAACTGCCGATGCGCTATCTGTCGATTATTTGCTATCCGCAGAGCGCGGGTTAAGCGGGACGCAAGCAGCCCCCTCACCCGGATTGCCAGCCGAATTGCGAAGGGCAATTCGGGGCAATCCGACCTCTCCCCGAGGGGAGAGAAGGCTGGCGCCAGCGTCAATCCGGCCCAAACCCTGGGCTCGTCGCGCTCCCATCGTCCAGCTTCGACAGCCACTCGACCAACGCCGGGCGATAGCGTGTCAGGCCCTTGTAGTTGGCGAGTTCGTCAGGCAGGTCGCGGATGACGCGGTGCAGGCGCCGTGCCCATTTGGGCTGCGTCGCCAGCTCATCCATCTTGATCAGATAGCAGCGGATCGGGAAGACGATGCCGTTGGAGCGCGGCAGTCGCCAGAAACTCTGCAGCTCGACACGCAGATGCACCTTGTCGCCGACATTGTCCGGCGTCACCGTCGCCCGGTCCGGACCCCATTTGTGGTAGTTCTCCGGGCTGGTGTCGAGGCGCGGGTTGATGGTCATCGTCCAGTTCAGGCGTCGCGCCGGCTTGCCCTGCTGGATGTTGGTGAGGAATTTCAGCGCCCTGACGAAAATGCCCTTCTCATGCGCCAGCGGCACCGGCGCATGCCATTCGAAGAAGTTCATGCCGATGTCGAAATCGAGCGACCAGTCGGCCTGGGTGGTGACCATGCCGGCATCCATCCACAGATTGCCGTCGCGCTGGTCGAGGATGCAGAAATCACCCTGGCTCTGCCGGGTGATGTATTCCATCGGCCCATAAGGCAGCGTCGAGGTGTCGCCGAAGGTGAAGGTGTCGTCGATGCCGAGCGGGCGGTTGATCCAGCGCCAGCGGTCGCCATCGCGGGTCAGCGTGAAATGCTCGGGATAGCCCAGCGCCTGCTGCTCCATCAGCAGTTCCAGCAGGTCCCAGCCGGCCAGCGTCATGTGCGGCAGCGACTGGCAGCGCAGCGGATCCTCGGCCAGCACCAGCGCGCGGTCCTGCATCTCGGCGACATAGTGCTCGTCGACATCGATCAGGTTTTCCAGCACGCTACCCTTCGGCCCGACGACATGCGGCTCGATGTTGACCGCATACATGTAGGCGTCTTCGTGGAACGGAAACGGGAAGCGCCTGATGTGCTCCGGGCTGTTCTTGAAGGTGAAGTCGTCGCGGAACGTTTCCTTGCGAAAGGTGATGCCCATGATTTTCTCCTAGCGCTCCAACACCAGCGACCGGCCTTCGAAGCGCGACACGCACGGCATGATCTTACAGCCCGAACGGTGCTCTTCGTCGCTCAGCCAGTGGTCGTTGTGGATGAACTTGCCGTCATAGGAGACGACGTTGGTTTCGCACTGGCCGCAGACGCCGCCGCGGCAGAGATAGGGCGGATCGACGCCGGCCGCCTCGATCGCCTCGAGCAGGCTCTGCTGTTCATCGACGCGGATCGTCTTGCCGCTGACGGCGAGCGTCACGTCGAACGGCAGTCCGGGCTGGGGTGCGGCGAAATGCTCGAAATGCACGGTTTCCGCCGGCCAGCCGAGGCTTGCCGCGCGATCGCGCACCCAGTTGATCATGCCGGCCGGGCCGCAGACATAGAGATGCGTGCCGAGCGGCTGCGTCGACAGCAACCGGTCGAGTTCAATGCGCTCGTCGAGGTCGTCATGATAGAGCCTGACCCTGCGGTCGTAGCGCTCGCGCAGCACATCGGCATAGGTGCCGAGCGATGCGGTGCGGCAGGTGTAGTGCAGCTCGAAATTGCCGCCTTCCGCCGCCAGCTGCGCGGTCTGCGCCATGAAAGGCGTGATGCCGATGCCGCCGGCCAGCATCAGGTGCTTTTTGGCGCGCAGGTCGAGCGAGAACAGGTTGACCGGGTAGCTGACCACCATCTCCAGGCCAGGCCGGACATTCCGGTGCATGAACAGCGAGCCGCCACGGCCGACATCGTCGCGGCGTACCGAGATCGTGTATTCGCGCGTGTCGAGCGGCGAGCCCATCAGCGAATAGGGATTGAGCCGGGTCCGCTCGCCGTCGCGCATCTCGACCACGACATGGGCGCCGCCGGAAAAGGTCGGCAACAGCTCACCGTCGCGCCGGCGGAAATGGAAGCGGGTGACTAGGTCGTTGACCGGGACGACGTCGCTGACGACGACATCGAGTTTTGTTGTGCCGGTGCTCATCGAAAAATCTCCTCCAGCGGAGGAATCTCTGAGCGATCTTCCGCATTGATGCAGACGCCCTGGAACGCGGCGATGCGCCTGGAGTAGTGATCGCGCACCAGAAGCAGCAGGCCGCAATGCGCGCAGGTCGCCGGCTGCGTGGTCACATCCTCGGTGATGCCCTTGCAGTGGACGCATTGCATGCGCCGCGCCAGCGAGCCGCGGTGCTCGGTCTGGATCGAGGTGTGGTCGATGCCGGCTTCAAGCGCCACCTGCATCGCCTGGCCGATCAGGCCCTCGGTGCCCGAGAGATAGAGGCGCAGGCCCATATGCGCGTTGGCGAGTGTCTGCCTGAGCCGTGGCAGCAGGCTGGCGAAGGACGGTGCCTGATGAAACTGTGCCGGTTTCAGCGCTTCGAGGGCGGCGATGGGTTTTCCGTCAGGCCCAGGAATGAAGACGATTTCGGCGTCGTCGAAAAACCCGGGCGGCGCCCTCTCGGCCATCTCCGCTATTGCCAGCGCCCCTTCCGCATCCGCGATAAAAAGATGATGCTTGCCGGCTTGCGGAGACAAGGTTCCGTAAACGGGCCGGCTGATGATGCTTTTGGCTGCCATTTAAGTCTTCGTGCCTCGAACCCCTCGCTATCGACTATGCCTCAACCTTTCGCCGTGCGCTTGGTCTTCTTGGGATCGTCGAACGGAAGCGGCTGCGCGGTGGCCTTGATGGCGCCGCTCTTGTTGCGGATTTCGAGCTTGGTGTCCTTTACCGCGCAGTCAACGTCGAGGCGGGCGATGCCCATCGATTTCTCGACCAGCGGCGAATACATGCCGCAGGTCACCACGCCGACCTTCTTGCCGTCGCGGTAGACCGGCGCCCCTTCATCGGCCGGCTCCTTGCCATCGAGCCGCACGCCATAGATCTTGAAGCGCTCCTTGCCTTTCAGGCGATAGTGCTCCTCGGCGCCGCGAAAGCCGGTCTTGCCGGGGCTGACGGTGAAGTCGAGGCCGAGTTCCCACAGCGTGTCGCCGGGGCCTTCGTTCTCAAACGGATATTTCTGCGAATTGTCGTAGGGGTAGAAGAGCAGATAACTTTCGACACGCAGCATGTCGAGAGTGGTGAAGCGGCACGGAATGATGCCGGCGCTCTTGCCTTCGTCGAGGATCCTGTCCCAGATCGTGCCGGCATCCTGGCCACGGCAGAAGATCTCGTAGCCGCGCTCGCCGGTATAGCCGGTGCGCGAGATCATGACAGGCAAGCCGAACAGCTGCGCCTGCATGTGATGGAAATAGTTGAGGTCGCGAATGCCCGGCACATGCTTGGCCAGATAGTCGACGGCGGTTGGCCCCTGCAGCGACAGATCGTGCAGGTTGTCGTCGAAGCGCAGCGAGACGTCGCGTCCTACCGAAGCACGCTGCAACTCCTCATGGCCGGTGCCCGAACCATGCACGACCATCCATGCATTCGGTCCGGTCCGGTAGAGTATACAGTCGTCGGTGAATTTTCCCGCCTCGTTCAGCATGCAGGCATAGGCTGACTTGCCGGGATAGATCTTTTCGACATCGCGCGTCGTCGCCAGGTCGATCAGGTGTGAGGCATGCGGCCCGGTGATGTGGACTTTCTTGAGGCCGGAGACATCCATCAGACCAGCCTTGGTGCGGATGGCGATGTACTCCTCGTCGGCATCCTTGTCGTAGGTCCAGGCGGTTCCCATGCCGCTCCAGTCTTCGAGCTTCGAACCGAGCGCGCGATGGCGATCCGCCAGGGTCGAAAATCTCCAGGATGCCGTCATCCGCTCGTCCTCCGTTTCGATAATGCTCTGCTGTTCCCTGCCCCCTGCGCAGCGGCGGGAGCTTTGGCCGAATATTGATCGCAAACCTCCGGGCGCCGCAATACCCATAAGCAATTAATTTCATTGTCAGGCAAAATCCGCCGCGCAAACCAAACGGTCAACCCCACGTAAATCGCGCTTGACAATTGCGAGATTCAGACGGAATTTATGAAAAAAATTTCACTCTGTTGAAAGAGGACGGCGGACGGGGATTCGGAACCGGACGGCGGAAAAGGGGAGAAACCGATGTCAGACATGCAACAGCGCATCGAAGCGCTGTATCGTTCCGACGTGCGCGGAGCCGCGCTCCTGATCGTCTGCCTGTGGGCGACGATCCTCTTCGTCCTCCTCATGACATGGCCCTACATCCCGCACAGCGGCATCAAGGCCGTGGTCGCGATCGCCGCCGCCGCCGTGCTGATCTTCAACACGGCCGCCATCCTGGCGATGGTCAAGCACTACAAGGAAGACAAGGAATTCATCTACGGGCTCGATATCAAGAACGCCGACGCGTTCCGCAACCGCAAGTCCTGAGGGGTAAAAGAGATGTCCCGCTACACGCCGCCGGAACAAAGCAAGGCCGGGCAGGTTTTCGACATCGCCGTCGTCGTCGTTGCCATTTCGTGGCACTGTGGCTACCGCTCAAGCTGGGCCTCGCCGGCGCGGCGAAATCCATCGACGCGCTCGACGCCAAGACCTGGGAAGCGCTAGGCCAGAACCCGACCATGGCGTCTATCTGGGAAAAGCTCGGCTATACGCCCGAGACCGCGCACGACATCATCCAGAACCGCTTCCACTATGTCATCGACTGGCCGACGCTGATCATCATGGCGGCGGTGCTGATCGGTTATTTCGTCTTCCTGTTTCGTGCATCAGACCGCGAATATCGCGACGTCATCAACGAAAAATTCGACGACAAGTAAGAGTTCTGAGGACGATTTAATCGGGGGACACGATCATGTGGGTAGCACTCTCTTACGCATGCTGGGGCATCTCGATCGTGCTCGCTTTGTGGATGCTCTACGACTGGTTCAAGGTTGACACGACCTTCTCCGAAGAGGTGCTGACCTCGTCTCGCGAGGGCGAACTGGAAGCCACTTCCGAAAAACACCGGATCTGAGTGAGGATTGAACAATGACGATCGCACTTGAACCGGCTGCCCCGGCTGCCCAAGGGGACAGAGTTTCACTCCTGCGCGTGCTCGGACCGGCCCATGTCTGGGCGCTCGGCGTCGGCATCGTCCTGGTCGGCGAATTCACCGGCTGGAATTTCTCGGCGGACAAGGGTGGCGCACTGGCCGCGCTGATCGTCTGCTGGGTCGTGGGATTGCTCTACACCTCGGTCGCCATGATCGATTCCGAGGTGACATCGACCGTGGCCGCCGCCGGCGGCCAGTATGCGCAGGCAAAGCACATCGTCGGACCGCTGATGGCGTTCAACGTCGCGCTGTTCCTGGTCTTTGCCTACACCATGCTCGAAGTATCCGACGCCATCCTGCTCGGCGACACCATCGTCGCCAAGGCCGGCGTCGAAGGGCTCACCCACAATTCCTTCATCGCCGCGACCATCGTCGTGCTGGCGTGGCTGAACTATCGCGGCGTGCTGATGACGCTCAATGTCAACTTCGTCATCACAGCGGTCGCCTATATCTCGATCGTCATCCTGTTCTTTTCGGTCAGCCCGTGGACGCAAGGCGCCGTGCTGAAGCTGAACGAGCTGGTCACGCCAGGCAATGCGCTCCCCTATGGCTGGATCGGCGTCATCGCCGCCTTCCAGTTCGGCATCTGGTACTATCTCGGCATCGAAGGCACCACACAGGCCGCCGAGGAAGTGCGCTCGCCGGCCCGCTCGCTGCCTTACGGCACCATGGCCGGCATGATCACGCTTTTGATCGCCGCCGCCATGACCTGGTATGTCTGCGCCTCGATGATGCCATGGGAATATCTCGGCATCACCTATTATCCGCTGTGGGACGCCGGCAAGCTGACTGGCAGCCCGCTGCTCGAGAACCTGTTGTTCGTCGCCACGCTGCTTGCTGCAATGGCCTCCGCCAATGGCTGCATCAACGATGCGGCGCGCGCCTGGTTCTCGCTCGGCCGCGACCGCTATCTGCCGACATGGTTCTCGGCCGTGCATCCGAGATATCGCACGCCCTATCGTTCGATCCTGTTCCTGCTGCCGATCGCGCTGGCCTTCGCCTTCATCGCCGACCTCAACCAGGCGATCACCTTCTCGATCCTGTCGGGCGTGCTGCAATACACGTTCATGAGCATCAACATCATCATGTTCCGCAAGAAGTGGCCGCTCGGCTCGATCCGCCGCGGCTACACGCACCCCTTCCACCCGATCCCGGCCATCGTGCTGTTTTGCCTGTGCGTGGTGACCTTCTTCGCCATCTTCCTCGGCTTCGGCTCGCAACTGATCGCCATGGTCGCCTTCTATTTCCTGATCTCACTGTGGTTCCATTTCTATCGCTACAAATTCGTGCGGCGCGGCGATCAGTTCACCATGCCGTGGCCGAAGCCGCAGGGTTATTGATGGGAGTAGGCCGGTCCGTATCCTGGATGGGCGTGGCATGAGAAAATGTCCGAGCTGACATCAGCACTGCTGGCCGGAGCCATTGTCCTGGCTATCGTTCTCCACCTTGCCTGGCAGGCGCGTGCCAGCCGCAACAGGGCATCGATGGCGCTTGCCGTCGAGCAGGACCGCATCCGCACAGCCATCGCCGACGCAGCCAATGTCTCGGACGGCACCGCCGGTGTCATCACCTGGGAAGGGTCCTGGAACAGCAAACGTGTCCAGGTGCGCACCATCGTCGACACACTGGCGACGCGGAAACTGCCGGCGCGCTGGCTCAGTGTTTCGATCACCGAGCCGGTGGCCGTGCCCGGCACCTTCGATATGATGATGCGGCCGGGGTCGCCGACGACCTTCTCCAATTTCGATCATCTCGACCACACGCTGCCGAAGAGTTCGGCATTTCCGGCCGAGGCCGTGTTGCGGACGGATCGCAGGGGCGTCCACTTCCCACTGGAGACCATCGCCGGCCACCTCGGGATTTTTTCCGAAGGGCGCGCCAAGGAACTGCTGATCACCCCGAAAGGGGTACGCATCGTGTGGCTGCTGGCCGAAGCCGAACGGGCGCGCTACGGTGTGTTCAGGCAGGCCGAATTTGGCGACGCCACACTCGATCCCGCGCTGATCGAAAGACTGCTGGTGTCGGTGTCGGCGCTTCGCGACGCCATCAACAAAAGCGAACGCCAAGCCGCATGACCATTCCCACCACGGCACCCACCAATCCTTATCTGGTTCTCGGCGCCGCAATCGTGCTGCCGGGAAGCGGGCACGTCATTCTCGGCGTGCCGGTGCGCGGCCTTCAGTTCCTTTTCTTCATGGTGATCCTGGCATGGGTGACGGCCAAGATCGCACCGTCGGATGCCAGCTTTGTCGGCCGTCACGCCGGCGGCTTCCTGATCTATGCCTTGTCGATTCTCGACGCCTACAAGCTCGCCCGCATCCGCACCGCCAAATGGGTTCACAATGCCCGGCGAGACGGCGACAGTGCGCAGAGCGGCATTGAGCCGCATAGGTAACTGGAGGAATATTTTTTTCATACGATTGAATTTGTGCGGCTCATTCGATACATCCTCTCTTAGCTACAAACGATCTCTTAGCTACAAACATCGGGAGGCTGACATGTGTGGAATTGTCGGACTGTTTTTGAAGGACAAGTCGCTGGAACCCCAGCTTGGTGCGATGCTGTCGCAGATGCTGATCTCCCTCAGCGACCGCGGTCCCGATAGCGCCGGTATCGCCATCTATGGCGCGCCTTCCAAGAATGAGGCCAAGATCACCATCCAGTCAGCCAGGCCCGACCGCGATTTCCGCGGCCTCGAGGCGGAGCTCGCCAAGGCCATCGGCACGCCGGTGACGATCGCGGTGAAATCCACCCATGCCGTCGTCAGGACCACGCCGGCCAAGATCGATGAAGCGCGCGAAACCATCCAGGCGCTGCGCCCCGACATCCGCATCATGGGCGCCGGCGACGTTGTCGAGATCTACAAGGAAGTCGGCCTGCCGGAGGCCGTCGTCGAGCGCTTCGATGTCCGCAAGATGACCGGCACGCATGGCATCGGCCATACCCGCATGGCAACGGAATCGGCGGTGACGACGATGGGCGCGCACCCGTTCTCGACCGGCGCCGACCAGTGCCTGGTGCACAATGGCTCGCTGTCGAACCACAACAACGTCCGCCGCGAGTTGATCCGTGAAGGCATGACCTTCGAGACCGAGAACGACACTGAAGTGGCCGCCGCCTATCTTTCGTCGCAGATGGCGCATGGCAAGAATCTCGGCGAGGCGCTGGAAGGCACGCTCTCCGACCTCGACGGCTTCTTCACCTTCGTCGTCGGCACCAAGAACGGTTTTGGCGTGGTGCGCGATCCGATCGCCTGCAAGCCTGCCGTGATGGCCGAAACCGACCAGTATGTCGCCTTCGGCTCGGAATATCGCGCGCTGACCAAACTACCCGGCATAGACAATGCGAGGGTCTGGGAACCCGAGCCCGCAACCGTCTATTTCTGGGAGCATTGAATTCATGTCGGCAACCACGCTTTCAAAGACCGCAGCACATGACCCTCGGGTCTTCGATCTTGACCAATCGTCGCTGCGCGAACTCAACCAGGCGCTGCACAATCTGTCGCCCGGCTCGAATGAAACGGCCTGGGAAGTGCTGAACCCGAAAGGCAGCCATTCGGTCGCCGTTGGCGTCGACCAGCCTGTTGCCATCGATGTGCGTGGCAGCGTCGGCTATTATTGCGGCGGCATGAATTCCGGCAGCACCATTACCGTGCATGGCTCGGCAGGCCCCGGCGTCGGCGAGAACATGATGTCGGGCTCGATCACCATCAAAGGCGACGCCAGCCAGTATGCCGGCGCCACCGGCAAGGGCGGCCTGTTGGTCATCGAAGGCAACGCCTCGTCGCGCTGCGGCATCTCGATGAAGGGCATCGACATCGTCGTGCACGGCAATATCGGCCACATGTCGGCCTTCATGGCGCAGTCGGGCAATCTGGTGGTGCTGGGCGATGCCGGCGATGCGCTGGGCGATTCCATCTACGAGGCGCGGCTCTTCGTGCGAGGCAAGGTCGACAGCCTGGGTGCCGACTGCATCGCCAAGGAGATGCGGGCTGAGCATCTGGAATTGCTGCAAGGCCTGCTCGACCGTGCCGGTGTCACCGGCGTCAAGCCGTCGGAGTTCAAGCGCTACGGCTCGGCGCGCACCCTCTACAATTTCAATATCGACAACGCCGACGCGTATTGAGGCAGCATGACCTACAGGAACCCGCCGACGACGCCGCGCAAATCCGCGACCTTCGACGACTATACGCTTTCCGAAATCCGCCGTGCCGCGGCGACCGGCATCTATGACATCCGCGGCGCCGGCGCCAAGCGCAAGCTGCCGCATTTCGACGACCTCTTGTTCCTCGGCGCCTCGATCTCGCGCTACCCGCTCGAAGGCTATCGCGAGCGCTGCGACACATCGGTCGTGCTCGGCTCTCGCCATGCCAAGAAGCCGATCGAGCTGAAGATCCCGATCACCATCGCCGGCATGAGCTTCGGCTCACTGTCAGGCCCCGCCAAGGAGGCACTCGGGCGCGGCGCGACCCTGTCGGGCACCTCGACCACGACGGGCGACGGCGGCATGACCGAGGAAGAGCGCGGCCATTCAAAGCAGCTGGTCTATCAATATCTGCCGTCGCGCTACGGCATGAACCCGCGCGATTTGCGCCGCGCCGATGCGATCGAAGTCGTCGTCGGCCAGGGTGCCAAACCGGGTGGTGGCGGCATGCTGCTCGGCCAGAAGATTTCCGATCGCGTCGCCGAA